>JAOUGQ010000183.1 GCA_029865515.1 Nitrospirota bacterium | reverse complement strand
TCTTCAAGAACAGTATTTTGCTGAGCGGGAAAATCGCTATGTGATCCCCATTAAGGCCGAGCGTCAGCATGAAATTGATGGAATTGTTCATGACATTTCCAGTAGTGGGGCCACGGTGTTTGTGGAACCACGCCCGCTAATTGAATTAAACAATTCCATTAAATTTGCTGATTTGCAGGTGGCCCAAGAGACACGCCGTATACTACAAGATTTGTCTAGCCTTGTTTCAGAGCATGTTCCGCCCATCCGGGAAAATTTAGACTGTCTGGCCGCACTGGATTGCCTTATGGCCAAAGCCCGGTTAAGCATTAAAATTCAGGGGTCCCCCATTCATCTCAATCGGGAACATCGCATAGACCTGCATCAAGCCCGGCATCCACTCCTGGCATTGACAAAGGCGCACGTCGTGCCCAACTCCATCCGGATAGATGGCGGCACTAAGGTTCTCATCATTTCTGGACCAAACGCCGGTGGGAAAACCGTCTCATTAAAATCGGTGGGATTAATCGCGATGATGGTGAAAGTAGGACTCCACCCTCCATGCGCCCCTGACTCTGATATGGCACTTTTCGAACGGGTGTATGCGGATATTGGCGACACTCAAGATATTAGCAGAGACGTATCGAGTTTTTCCGGCCATATTCTAAACGTTATCGCTTTATTGAAAGATGTCGGATCGCTCAAGGAGGCGCCTATCCGTGACTCACTCGTCCTCCTGGATGAAGTGGGCAGCTCAACGGATCCCATTGAAGGCGCTGCACTAGCAGAAGCCCTGCTAGGACATCTTTGCGATTTGGGGTGCATCATCGTCACGACCACTCATTATCCAACCTTGAAAACTTTAGCCCTTCGCAGTCCTCAAGTCCGGAATGCAAGTCAGGAATTCGACATTGATACTCTCTCTCCAACATACCGGCTCATAGACGGAATTCCTGGTGGGTCCTCCGCACTGGAAATTGCAGGGCGATTAGGATTGGAACCTTCTATTATTCAGACGGCCCAGTCCTTGATTCAACGGCAGAATCACGATCTTGATCATGTCTTCCGATCTCTACAGGAAACACACACCCGACTGGAAAGGGAGATGACGCAGGCACAACGTCTCCGTCAGGAAGCGCAACGCATGTTTGAGGAAGCACAAGCCACTCGCGATCACCTTCAGAACCAGGAACGTGAAGACCGGCAACGATACCGAAAGCAGTGGCAACGAGAATTTTCCCACGCTCAACGGCATCTCAATCAAATGATAGAGGAATTAAAAAAAGACAAAAGTCTTCCCAAAGTACAGTCCGTCCAGCAAACCCTGGGAACCATCAATCAAGAAATTCTCTCTCAACTTCCGAGTGAGACATTTGATTCATCAGAACGACCTCGGGAAGGGGACCTCGTGGAAATTGATTCCTTGGGCACGACAGGGATCTTAATGGAAAGTCTTGAAGGGAAAAAACAGGTGGCTATTCGTGTCGGGGCTCAAACGATTAAAACGGCACCCTCTGCCATACGATTGGCAACACCGTCTGCCGGAGACAAATCCTCAAAAACTCGAAAACAAATGGGCGGAGAACGTTCTTCCCTCACAAGTCAAATTTTACCGAATACCCTGGCTTCTTCTCCTGCAACCGGACTCTATCACCACGAACTTGACATTCGCGGGACCCGACTTGAAGACGCAATGGAAATGACCATTGCCGCCCTGGACCACGCCCTGGTAAGCCAGACCAAATATCTAAAAGTCATCCATGGCCGTGGTTCTGGCGCTTTAAAATCAGGGATTCGAAAACTTTGTCAAACCTCCCCCTATATCCAAAGCTTTCGAGCGGGTGATCCAGCCGAGGGAGGGGATGGCGTGACAGTTATCGAATTACGGTAGGTGAATTACTGGGCGTTTGATTGGCAAGTCCAATCTGCACATTTCGCATAAATCCATCATATTTGGGACGACGCAAGGGGCTCCCCTTCGTCATCGATTGAAATTCTTCTTTGGTAAGATTCGCCAATGTTGGTAATTGAGGATGCAACGTCCAGGGAGATGGTTGGAATCCTGGCTCAGCCGTTGGTTTCGCATTGACGTTAAAGGGACAAATATCCAAACAATCGTCACAGCCAAAAATTCTGTTCCCTATTTTTTTTCGCAGCTCCGCTGGCAGGTCATCCACACCTCCACGAAATTCAATCGTCAAATATGAGATGCATCGCTCCGCATCGAGGAGATACGGTTCCACAATCGCTCCTGTCGGGCAAGCCTGGATACACAGAGAACAGGTTCCGCACAAATCCATGGCGGGTTCGTCGACATCAAGCGGCACAGTCGTAAGAATTTCTCCCAACAGCAGCCATGACCCGAAATCGGTGGAAACAACATTCGTGTGTTTGCCGATCCATCCAATGCCAGCTTCCTGCGCCCATGGCTTTTCCATGATGGGCCCCGTGTCCACATAACTTCTGGTCTCTACCTCCGGGATTTTGGTGTGAAGAAAGTTTTCCAACTGTGTCAGCCGTTCTTTCATCAAGTTATGATAATCCTTTCCCCACGCATATCGGGCAATACGTCCTGCTTTCTTTGTCTCATCCGGAATATGGCTCGTGTAATAATTCGTCCCGACAACCACAATAGATTGACATCCTGGAAGAACTTCCGCCGGGTCAGAGCGGCGCTTCGGGTCTTTTGCCATCCATTCCATGGCGCCATGAAAGCGCAATTCCAGCCATTTTTTTAAACGCCCCCATAATCGCCAGGTTATGGGTGAATCCTCGGATAGAATCGAATCTTGAGCAAATGGAGAAGAAACCGTGGGAAGATTCGTTGGAAGACGTGCAATTCCTATTGCATCAAAGCCTAATCGGCGGGCCTCTTCCTTGATCTGAGTAGCGAGAGTCGAGCGAGGAGGCATGTGCATCACACTCCTCAAGGTAAAAGGCAATTTATTTTCGCTGAGGAGATGCCGGGTTGGCTGGAGGAACATTGTCCGCACAATTAAACATCACAATAAATCTTCCCGTACATTGTTCAGTTTTGCAAACTTGGCAAGTTCCGACGATGGAGGTTTTCCAATCGGTATGTTTTTGGTCAAATTCGCAGAATGTCCCTCCTCCTTTGGAGATATCGGCCCAAGGTTCGGGGTAGCCTGGAAACTGTGCCACGGTACATCCATGGGGAATCGGGACTCGACATTCAGCCTTCGCATCGCCTTTGACCATGCCAATGGTGCAATTTGATTCTGTTCGCGAAAGTGACTCGGCAGCGTGAGCCTTGCTGGAAGCACCAATCAGGCCGCTCACACTAAATAAAATGGCGAAGACAGCCCACACCGATAGACAAAGATCATTTGGTCTGAATGGATGGGGTTTGTTATTCAAGGAATGAAGAGTCATGGCTACCTACCTGGCTAAAGAGGTCTGTGATTGTCTGTAAATACTTTGTCAGTGTTACCTAAATATAGACTCACTTATACCACACCACCGAAACAAGCTGTCAAAAGCATCTCATATCCCCTACCAGCTAAAACGTCGAAGATCTAGATTGAACCGCTAATTCATGAAACTGTCGCATGACCTCGGCCTCCCATAAATTTTGGACCTCCAAATTCAATCCGTGATTAGTGGCCGAATCATATTGGAGATTGAGACGTTGGGCCACTAATTTGGTCAACTCCAACATTTCAAGCAGGTCATCCTGCGGGGTAATGGATAAATTGGCTTGTCGAACAACTAGACAGCTGATAAGAAAATGCACTTGTTCATGGGCAAGAAGTTGCTCAGACATCTGCCATAAAGTTGGTGTTTTCGGTTCAACAAGATCCGGCTTAACCCATGAATGCTCACGATCAAAGGCGATACTCAATCTTCCCTCTGGAGAATGAGAAAGAAATCGAATTGCCGTTTCTGCCCCCCGCTTGTCTTGGGGAACACGAGGCACAAAATCATTCCATTGAGGAAGTCTATCGGGCTGACAGGAAGGGATAGGGGTAGATTCGTGGATCCAATATAAACTCGGAGCACATCCAAAAATCAAGCAACACAAGCCAAGGGTTAGGGAAAAATTAGGAGTCAAATGCCGAGATTCCTATGGAAAGGGGATGTTAAGAAGGCATCATGATAAGTATATGCTGAAGAATATCCAATGGCCTATTCAAGAATTATTAAAAAAAAACCTGGAGGATTTTCCATCCTCCAGGTTTTTTTCATGCTCTTGAAAGTCAGACGATTAAAATCCGCCCATGCCGCCCATGCCGCCCATGCCGTGGTCATGTCCGCCAGGCATCGAAGCTTCGGACTTCGCTTCTGGAATTTCTGTAACCATGACCTCGGTGGTTAGCATAAGACCCGCAACACTGGAAGCATTTTGCAACGCGCAACGTGCCACCTTGGTAGGATCAATCACACCGGCCTCAACCATATCTACGAATTCTCCGGTTCCTGCATTGTACCCTCGGTTCGTGGATTCAGTCCGAACTTTTTCCACAATGATGGAGCCCTCAGCTCCCGCATTGATGGAAATTTGTCGAATAGGTTCTTCCAAGGAGCGCTTGACGATATTCACTCCAACTTGTTGATCGTGCTCTAATTTCAATTTCTCCAAAGCTGGGACACATCGAAGGAGAGCCACCCCACCACCAGGAACAATGCCTTCTTCTACCGCAGCTTTCGTCGCATGAAGAGCATCTTCCACGCGAGCTTTCTTTTCCTTCATTTCGGTTTCGGTCGCCGCGCCTACATTAATGACCGCAACGCCACCAACCATTTTAGCCAATCGCTCTTGTAATTTTTCCCGGTCATAATCGGAGGTCGTTTCTTCAACCTGCGTCTTGATTTGCTTGACTCGACCTTCAATCCGTTTGGGATCACCAGCCCCTTCCACAATCGTGGTGTTATCCTTGTCAATATTCACCCGTTTAGCGCGGCCAAGGTCTGTCAGCTTCACGCTTTCGAGCTTCAGGCCAACCTCTTCAGAAATCACTTGTCCACCCGTCAAGGTGGCAATATCCTCCAACATGGCTTTCCGTCTATCACCAAAGCCAGGAGCCTTTACGGCTGCCACATTCAACGTGCCACGAAGTTTATTGACCACCAAGGTCGCCAGAGCCTCACCTTCGACATCTTCGGCAATAATGACTAACGGTTTCCCCATTTTTGCCACTTGCTCCAGAATGGGAAGCAAGTCCTTCATGGCGCTCACTTTCTTTTCAACGATCAGCAAAAAAGCATCTTCTAGAGAAGCTTCCATTCTGTCGGCATTGGTCACAAAATAGGGGGAGATATAGCCGCGGTCAAACTGCATTCCTTCGACTACATCCAATGAAGTGGACATTGACTTGGCTTCTTCAACCGTGATGACGCCGTCCTTCCCCACTTTATCCATGGCTTCCGCAATCAGATCGCCAATCGTATGATCGTTATTCGCCGAAATGGAGCCAATTTGGGATATTTCTTTTTTGGTTTGGCAAGGCTTGCTGATTTTTTTCAATTCCTCAATCGCCACCTCAACGGCTTTATCAATTCCCCGCTTAATTTCCATGGGATTCGCGCCTGCCGTGATATTTTTAACGCCCTCACGGTAAATGGCCTGCGCCAAAACCGTTGCGGTCGTTGTGCCGTCACCAGCGATATCACTGGTCTTGCTGGCCACTTCCCGAACCAATTGAGCACCCATGTTTTCATAGGGATTCTTTAACTCGATTTCTTTTGCAACCGTCACACCGTCTTTGGTGATGGTTGGGGCGCCAAACTTTTTGTCCAGAATAGCGTTCCGGCCCTTTGGTCCTAAAGTCGTTTTAACGGCATCGGCCAATTGATTCACTCCGCTCAATATAGACGCTCGCGCCTTTTCACTGTATTGCAACTGCTTAGCCATACATCTCCTCCTTACAAATCATTTTTGTGTTGTGGATGTTGTGGAATAAATATCAGAAGAATGGGATTTAGAGTTACCGTGGCATCAATTTTCAAATACGCCCAAAATATCTTCTTCTTTCAAAATCAAACAGTCATCATTTTCAATCTTGATTTTGGTACCGGAATATTTATCAAACAAAATTTGATCTCCGACCTTCACATTTTCGACATCAGGTCCTGCGGCTTCAATTGTGCCTCTTTGTGGTTTTTCGCGAGCCGAGTCAGGCACATAAATACCCCCTGCCGTTCTTTCCAATTCTTCCGTATAGGTTACGAACACCCGATCACCC
>JAOUGQ010000184.1 GCA_029865515.1 Nitrospirota bacterium | reverse complement strand
AAGATCGGCTTTTTCGATGCGGGCTTTCAGCTCGCCCACCTCGCCTTCTTCGGGTAACGTCTCCAGCTCGCCGAGTTCTTGTTGAATTTCCTTCAACTGTTGGCGCAGAAAATATTCCCGTTGGGATTTTCCAATTTCCGCTTGGGCCTGGCTCGCGATTTCATGGCGGATTTTAAGGATATGCAGTTCATGCGCTAGAGCACCGTACACCTGACGCAAAACTTCCTTCGGATCAGATTGTTCCAGGAGCCCTTGCAAGCGCTCCACATTGAGGTTTAAGAGTGACACCAGGCGATAGGCGACAGAAAGAGGGTTCTTTTCTGCTCGAAGCACAGCCACCAGTTCCGCCACACCCTGGGTCGTGAGTAATTCCGGTAATTGGCCAATGAGTTCTAGCAACTCACGATGCAAAGCTTCCAGTTCAAGGTCGGATTCAAGAGAGAGGGGCATTCGTCGGGATCGAACGATCATATGAGGTTCGTCCTGTTCGATCTTCAGTAGGACGACGCGTTCAATGCCTTGTACGAGAACCTGAAGGTGGCCATCCGGGGTTTTGCCCATTTGCTTGATGACGGCTTTGGTGCCAATGGGATACAGATCGTCAAATGCGGGTTCCTCTTTTTCAGAGTCACGCTGAGTAGCCAGCACTAAAGCTTTGTCTTCGGAGTTCATTGCCGCTTCCACCGCAGCAATCGACCGGGGTCGGCCTATGGTAAAGGGAACAAGTGTATCCGGAAACAATACCGTTCGTTTAACAGGGACGAGCGGCAGCGAAACGATAAGTTCCTTCTCGGTTTGTGATGTATCCATATGCTTTATTGTATCCTTGCGAAAATTTTGAAGTCATTCTCTTTCATCATTTTAAGATAGGCATCATTTTTCTTGAGTCAACCTGAATGGCCTCAGGCCGTCAATTCTGAAATCCAACATCATCCCTGCCCCAGTCCCTCCAGTTTTCTTGACAGGGTTCCGACAGGATTTTATCATGGTGAGTGAATACTTACTTATGATGGGTTATGGTTAAAAAAGCTTCTTCAAACGGGACATCTCGAATTTCCGGCAAGGCCAGGAAAGCAGGGATTATTGCGTCCGCGGCCTCTCTCTTTGCGGAAAAGGGATTCAATGGCACAAAGACGCGGGAAATCGCGGCAAGGGCAGGTGTGAGTGAAGCCCTCATTTTTAAACATTTTCCCAGTAAAGAGGATTTGTATGCTGCGATTCTTGCCGAGGAGTCTCCCGTTCCCGCTTTGCTCTATAGCGTGAAAAAGCTGGCCGAAAAAAGACAAGATGAGGAGGTCTTTCAGCTTATCGCGAACACCATTGTGGGGGGAGCCCCTGAACAGGAATTGATGCGCTTGATTTTTTTTAGCGCACTGGAAGGCCATGAATTATCGGATATGTTTTTTCAGAATCATATCCGGGTGTTTTACGATTTTTTAGCCGGGTACATTCAACAGCGCATAGACGAAGGCGTGTTTCAATTGGTTCCGCCCTTAATCGCAGCCCGCTCCTTTATGGGTATGCTGATTTATCATCGCCTGTTGACGGTATTGTTCCATGCCCAGCTTCCTCATACAGCGGAAGACATTTCTCGTACATTCGTCAATATTATGCTGAAGGGATTGAAAATCCCCTCACGCAAGGGGCGGGCTCGAACGACAGGGGAAAAAAGAAAAGCTCAGAAGCGGAATGCACGCAAATCATGAACTACGTTGCCTTGAAAATGTTGTTTGGTGATCGAGCCAAATACCTCATGCTGTTAGCCGGGCTGACCTTTTCCACAATGCTTATTGTCCAGCAGGGATCTATCTTCTGGGGATTGATGACCTGGTCGCAGTCCGGCATCACCAATGTGAATGCGCCGGTATGGGTGGCCGATTCCAACATTAATCAGGTGGAAGAGATCAAACCCCTCGCGGATACGGCGGTGACGGTTGTGCGAAGCGTTCCGGGAGTGGAATGGGCCCTTCCGCTGTACAAAGGGGTTCAGCGGGCACGATTGCCAAATGGCAATTATGAGCAAATTGCCCTGGTGGGAATTGATTCCAGCACTCTGATCGGTCGTCCCTATACGGTACTGGAAGGAAAGATCGAAGACCTGCGGTCACCTGAGGCCGTCGCGATTGATCAATTAGGGGTCGAGCGGTTGGGCGGGCCCAAGAACATTCATCTTGGGACCACGTTTGAAATCAACGATCATCGTGTCAGAGTTGTGGCGCTCATCAAGACTCAAAAAAGTTTCCAAAACTTTCCCTTTGTCTACACCACCTACGAACGAGCCTTGAGTGTGACCCCGGAAGAACGGCGAAAATTGTCGTATGTGCTCGCCGGTCCGGTGAGTGGAGTCAGTCCTGAAGAATTAGCCAGGCGAATCCATGAGCAAACCGGGATGGGTGCATTTACCGAGGAGCAGTTCGGATGGAAAACGGTTCGATGGATTTTAAAAAATACGGGCATTGGCGTGAATTTCGGGACCACCGTCTTACTAGGGTTTATTGTGGGGATGGCGATTGCGGGACAAACCTTTTACCTGTTTACGGTCGAGAACCTTCCCCAGTTTGGAGCCCTTAAAGCCATTGGAGCCAGCACGGGTATGCTGGCCCGTATGATCCTCCTGCAAAGTTTTACCGTCGGCTGCATTGGGTATGGGGTCGGTGTGGGATTAGCCACGCTGTTTGGATTGACGGCAGGGAGCGGAGGGCGGTTGCCCTTTAAGGAAACATGGCCGCTTCTTGTAGGAGTGGCCGTGGCCCTTTTGTTGATTTGTAGTGTATCGAGCGCGATTAGCATTCGAAAATTAGCCAAACTTGAACCGGCGATTGTGTTCCGTGGGTGATGCGGTGAGTCAAAGCCCGGCCATGACGTTCGATAACGATTCGGCTCACTGGCTGGTGCAAGCCAGAGGAGTGACGAAATCGTTTGGAGATGGAGCTACTCGGATTCCTGTCTTGAAAGGAGTGGATTTAGAGGTGGCGAGAGGAGAAGTTTTATTACTGGTGGGGCCTTCTGGTAGCGGGAAAACCACCCTGTTATCGGTGATTGCGGGCATTTTAGAAAGTGATGAAGGAGATGTGCGAATTTTAGGAGCATCCATTCCGGATTTGTCCTCTTCCGAAAAAACGAGATTCCGTCGTGATCATCTGGGATTTATTTTTCAGCAATATCACTTATTGCCCACCCTCACGGCAGTCGAAAATGCGGCCGTGCCGTTATTGATTCGCGGGGTGCCTAAACAGGACGCCCTGTCTCGAGCGGAGGCAATGCTCGGGAGCATGGGTATGGGAGAGCGGTTGAACGCATTGCCGACCAGACTGTCGGGAGGAGAGCAGCAGCGCGTGGCCATTGCCAGAGCCTTGGTGGGCGATCCCAAGTTGCTTCTATGTGATGAGCCCACGGCGAACCTGGATGGTGAAACGGG
This sequence comes from Nitrospirota bacterium, assembly GCA_029865515.1. Classification (GTDB taxonomy): domain Bacteria; phylum Nitrospirota; class Nitrospiria; order Nitrospirales; family UBA8639; genus Nitrospira_E. The sequence continues at coordinate 2,764 of JAOUGQ010000184.1, read as the reverse complement.
ACACCGCATTGTGCAGCAGTTGCATGACATCGGGAAGCAACCTGATCGTGGGGTGATTATTGTGACGCACGATACCCGGATTTTTGAATTTGGCGATCGCATTGTCCATATGGAAGATGGACGAGTGGACCAGATCCAACATGGGCACAAGGAGCTACGCTAAATGGTCTTTCGGCGACTGAGTTTTTGGCTGGCTTTAGCGGGCCTCCTCCTGACGATTGCCACGTTGTGGGGTGCGCGTGGGAAACCACCTCCACCTCCACCGATGGAAGCTCCCCCTCAGAATCCGTATCCAGTCACGGTGGCCGCCGCAGGCATTATTGAAGCGGTGAATGAAAATGTCCGGATCGCGCCGCCGGTCCCGGGACTTGTGACCAAGGTGCATGTCAAAGTGGCCGATCATGTCGAACAAGGGGACCCCTTGGTGCAATTGGATGACCGCGATTTACGGGCACAGTTGCGAACCAAGACCGATTCGCTTCCCTCTGCGGCGGCGCGGATCGCAGAAGAGGAAATCCGGCTTCGTGATTTACAGGACCAATTGAAGCGGCTGCAGTCGGTCACTGACCGTCGGGCCGTGAGTAAAGATGATGTGCAGCGAAAGTGGCATGAGGCTGAAGGGGCCAAGCGGGCGTTGATTCGGGCGCGGGCTGATCTCCATTTGGCCCAAACGGAACGGGATGAAGTGCAAGCTCTAATAAATCGTCTGACGGTGCGGGCACCGCGGGCGGGGACGATTCTTCAAGTTAACGTCCGGGCGGGAGAATATGCCCCGGTGAATGCCATAGAGCCGCTCATCTTATTAGGGGACACGGAGACCTTGCAGGTGCGGGCGGATATCGATGAGGTCAATGCGCCGTTGGTGGTGCCGGGAAGTCCCGCTGTGGCCTACCTCAAAGGGTTTACGGATAAGGCCATTCCTCTCACCTTCGATCGTATTGAACCCTACATTGTGCCCAAACGTTCTCTGACCGGGGAAAATCGGGAGCGGGTCGATACACGGGTGCTTCAGGTTATTTATCGGTTTGAGAAGCCGGCCTTCTCTGTATATGTGGGCCAACAAGTCGATGTCTATATCGAACGTTCCAGCAATCCGGTTGGTCCTAAAGGGGAATCCTGGGTGGACTCAGCGAGCCACCGCAATCCGGTTGATGATACGCCGGAAGGAAAAGAACAATAAGAAGGAAAATGTGTGGTGATTGGAATTCAGGATGAGTGTTCTGTTGCGCATGCTGGAGGCTAAGAGGAAAGAGGGAAGAACCTCCGTTTAAGCCTTCCTGTTGTATGGCAAGGGGGCGATCTGTAAAAGATTCGGCAATGCAAAATTTTTCAAACCTTTGGAATGATGATGAAACCCGAATGAGACTGTTTCGAATGGCCGAATCTTTATCTTCGTTTAGCTCCTGCTTTCCAATGAGGGAGACTGTGTGCTGGAAGCGGTTCATAGGTGTGGTGATGGTGGCCCTCACTCTTCAGGGTTGCCTTTTGGGGCCTGAATACCAACAGCCCGACCTGAAGGTACCCGAAAACTGGAATAACATGACCTTGGAAGGAAATGCTTCGAGTCTTGCCATCACGGTGGGGAATGTTCCTGAAGTGAATTGGTGGCGGGCCTTTGGGAATGACGAACTCAATACGCTCATCGAGGAGGCGTTAGATCGCAATCATGATCTTCGTCAGGCAGGTTTTCGGGTACTGGAGGCGCGCGCGATCGCCTATGGATCCGGCGCCGGGCTGTTTCCGAATCTGTCTTTGGGTGGAGCTTATTCCCGAAACCGTCGATCGGAAAACATTCTGGTGGCTCCGACAGGGGGAGCGCCGCAAGGGTTCGCGCCCCCGGGAGCCAATTTCGATATTTGGAATGCGGCCGTCGATCTGCGGTGGGAACTGGATTTATGGGGTCGTATTCGACGGGGGAAAGAGGCGTTTTCCGCGGAGGCGTTGGCCAGCGAGATGAATCGCCGTGGCATCCGCTTATCCTTGGTCAGCGAAGTCGGACAAACCTATTTCCGTCTTCGAGAGTTGGACGAGCAGGTTGAAATTGCCGAGCGGAATTTAGCGAGTCAACAAGACTCGTTGTCTATTATCCGGTCCCGTGCTCAGGCCGGATTGGTCTCTGACCTGGATGTCAAACGGGAAGAAGCACTTGTCGCGCAAACGGCCTCGCAAATTCCCGAGTTTCGTCGCCAACGGGCTGTGCAACTGCATCAACTCGAAGTGTTGACCGGGGCCAATCCGGGTACGCGGGTGTTGTCCCCCAAGCCGTTACGGTCCGTTGTGGTCCAACCGATGATTCCCGTCGGTCTGCCTTCCGATCTTTTGCAACGGCGTCCCGATATTCTCGAAAAGGAAGAAACCTTAAAAGCCGCCAATGCCCGAATTGGAGAAGCACGCGCCTACTTTTTCCCCAGCGTGGCGATCACGGGGAATGGGGGTTTTCTCACAAGCGAATTTAATCAATGGTTCAAATGGGCCAGCCGCAATATGACGATTGGTCCTTCGGTCACCCTTCCGATCTTCGAAGGATATGCCAATATGGCCAGGTTGGAAGTGGCGGAAAGTCGGTACCAGCAGATGCTGGAAGACTATCAGCAGACGATCCTCAATGCCTTTCGAGAGGTGGCGGATATCCTGGTGGCTCTCCAAACCAGAGAGGAACAACTGGCCAGTCAACGGCAACAAGTCGCCGCGTCTCGAGAATCGCTGGAGCTAGCGGACATTCGGTATCGCAAGGGATTAGTCAGCTATATCGATGTCCTGGATG
>JAOUGQ010000182.1 GCA_029865515.1 Nitrospirota bacterium | reverse complement strand
GATTCATGCGCTCCTCAGAGAACCTCACCCGTTACGATTGACCGATATGTTGGCTCTGACCTTTACGAATAAAGCTGCCAATGAAATGAAAGTGCGACTCCGTGAACGGCTGCATGGGTTGCTGGCTGACTGTGAGAATGAAGTCCAGAGCGGGGATTCGGGGAACAACCGGTTGGAAGAATTCCGGCAACGCTATCATGTGTCTACTGGGCACATGAGGGAGAAAATTCAGATTGCCCTGGGCGATATTGAAAAGGCTCAAATCGCCACGCTCCATAGTTTTGCCGCCCATGTTCTTCGCCTCTATCCCCTGGAAAGTCGGGTTGATCCCAATTTCCGCGAAGATGAAGGCACTCACTTTCTTGAGACGTTTGAAGAGGCTTGGAATGCCTGGTTGGAACAGGAATTAGGGGTTTATGGATCGGCTCATGCGCAGTGGCAGGACGTGCTCTGTCACATGGGACTGAAAGAGATGCGAGCCTTTGCATTCTCGCTCTGTCAGGATCTGATTGCGATCCCTGAGCTGGAAAAGCAAGTGGGGTCTGATGCGTTGGCTCCGGCCTTTATCATGTGGTTGCAGTGCAAGCAGCAGCAGGTCCGCACGTTGTTGAAGAAGTATGAGCGACCGAAACCTCGAAAAATTGAGAAGTTGTTAGCCCTTGCCGGGCAGGTGTTTGACGGGCTTGGACAAGCGGAATGGAAAAATGTCTCCCCTTTGTCTGAATCTGAAAGGGCCTTGTTGGATTCAGCGATCGGTAAGGCGCCAGGGGAGTGGGACCATTCTGACTTTCAGGATGCCAAGCGTGCCATTCAAGCCGCACATCGACTGCTGCAAGTCAATGAAACGGTTTTGGGCAAGGTTATTCATTTGCTTGCGCCGTTTGCTGGACGTGTCCGTCTGGCCTTTTCGGACAAGGGCTGGATCCGTTTTGACGGGTTGCTGATCCGTGTGCGTGACCTTCTTCGCGATCATCCGATGGTGCGGGAACAATTAAAGGGGATTTATAAGGCCATTATGGTGGACGAGTTCCAGGATACTGATCCTGTTCAATATGAGATTTTACTCTATTTGGGCGAATGCCCCGGTGAGCACAATCGGCATTGGCGGGAGATGCGCCTGGTGCCGGGGAAACTGTTTATCGTCGGAGATCCCAAACAATCGATCTATGCTTTTCGTCGAGCTGATATCGAGGCATTTGATCAGGTGGTTGCCAAAGTGATTCAAGAAGGCGGGATTATCTGCACGCTGCTCACCAATTTTCGTAGTGACGGTGCCATTCTTGAAGCCGTTAACGCCGTGTTTGACCGCTTGTTCATCGCGCAAGCGAATGTGCAGCCCTCCAATGTCCCCCTGGCGGTTGGCCGGGTTCGAGAGGCCGGTTCCAGCCAGACCGGAGTCGAGATGTGTGTGATGGCCAACCCGGAAGAGGAAGACGAGTGGGATGCTGACCGGGCCACGCGGGTCGAAGCCGAATGGTTGGCCGGATGGATTGAGGACCAATTGCCGCCCGGAAAACATTCGGTTGTTGAGAAGGGGGTGAGAAGCCCCTTGCGTCCAGGACATATCGCGGTATTGTTCAGAAAATTCACCAATGCTCAGGTGTACCTTGAAGCGCTGCAGCGACATCGCATTCCCTACATGACTGATGGCGAGCGACATTTTTACCGACGCCAGGAAGTGATTGATGTGGTCAATGTGCTTCGAGTATTGGATGATCCCACCGATGCCATTGCCCTTGTGGGAATTCTCCGATCCTCAATGGGTGGTCTGACGGATCAAGAGATCATGGATGTGGTTAGACTTGGTCCCTTGGACATCCGGCGGTCTCACCTGCTGGAAGAATGGGAGAGTGCACGAAGATCGGTGATTCAGGGGCTTTATCAGCGCCTGGCCATCCTTCATGCCCACGCGAATCGACTGCCCATTTCCGAATTGCTTGATCAGATCTTTGTTCAACTCCCCATCGTGGAATTAGCCGCTGCCTCGAGCCATGGCGAACAGGCGGTGGTGAATGTGTGGAAACTCCGTGACCTCATGAGCGAACAGGCGACTGTTCCCCATTTGTCTTTTTCTGCCTGGGTGGATCGACTCGTGGATTCTCTCTTGACGTATCCTTCGGAACCGGAGGCCCCATTGGCGGAGGACACGTTGGCGGCCGTCCGTGTCTTAACGATTCATAAAGCCAAGGGGCTCGAATTTCCTGTTGTGGTGTTGCCCGGATTGCATCAAAAGGCGTCCGGCCCGGATCGAGGGGCGGATATAACGTTTGACTGGATTAGTGGCTTATACGGCTGTACGCTTTCTCCCGTGTGGAACGCCGGGCAGGTCCCGCTGTGGGAAAAACGCCGGATTCGAGAAGAAGCGGAGCAGCGGCGCGTGCTCTATGTCGGGATGACCCGCGCACGGGATCGATTAGTTTTATCGGGTGGAATTCTCGCCAAACGGGGCGGGGATAGCCTTTTGGGTCTTCTTCAACAGATTGCTGAAGGAGAATTTGGTAATCCCGAGCATGCGGTTGTGCGTATTGGAGGGGTTTCCATTCCTCATGCCGTTGTCACACCAGGCGTATTGAAATCTTTACGGTCATCACGACCACCCTTAGAAACTGAGGGGGACATTGAGAAGGTGTTGTCTGCGCCACAATGGGGTGAACGTGAAGCGAGATGGCAACAGCTCAATCAGGCTGTTGCGTATAGCACTCCGTCTTTGCTCCATCGGGAGAGACCCTCCCGAAACGGAGGTGAGAAGCACCAGATGTCAACTGGAGCCGGTCAACGTCTCGGGATCTTGATGCATCGGTTGCTTCAACGGTGGGACTTTCAGTGTGATCCCGGTAGTGTTCGAGGCTCTCTTGCCGATTTTTGTCAGCGGCATTTATCATGCGAATTATTGGAGGGCGATGTGGATGTGGTTAAAGAGCTGGAGACGCTCCTGGATCACTTTCTTCATTCTTCGGCCTATCGGGAATTACAGCGGGCGACTATCATCGGTCGGGAGGTTCCGTTTGCGGTTCCCTGGCCTACCACATTAAAAGGAAATTCTGCCCCTCAAACCTGCGTGATGGAAGGGCTCATGGATGTGGTCTATGAAATCGATGGAGAAGTCTGGGTTGGCGATTATAAAACCGATCAAGTATTTTCTTCCACGGTGGCCCAGCGAGCAGAGGTCTACCGGGAGCAGGCTCATGTCTATGCGACAGCGGCGAGCCGGTGCTTGGGTCCTGTGGTCAAAGGGTGTAAACTCTTTTTTATTCGTGCCGGGGATGTGGTTCCGGTCGACCTGTGAACCGGTAATACTGTTTCATGAAGAACAACATATGACTAAGGAGGCATGTATGAATGGTTGGAGATCTATCATGATTGCTGGGATCTGTCTTATGGTGATGGGCGGGGTGGGGTGCGCCTCCGATAAGCCTGCTCCTCTGACAACCTTGGCCCCTCCTCCGAACGTAGATTCGCAAGTTTTACCGCTGTTCACTGAAGGCAACCGGCTCTTTCGCGAAGGCCAATATGAAGCGGCACGACAACAATTTCAGTCTGCCGTGCAGCAACAAGCCGATCTGGCGGAGGCACACTATAATCTTGCGCTGTCCATGGAACGAATGGGCGATCAGCCCGGAGCGAAAAAACATTATATTGAGGCCGCCAACCTCGCTCCAGGCAATAAGGTGATTTGGAATTCCCCACCTCTTCGGCGGTATGGCAATGTTCCCGACGCCCCCGTGAAGGCCACCTCGGCTCCGGTGATGCCGGGATTTGGCGGGGGGGCAACTCCTGGCGGCGGCGTTGGCTATTAACTCGATGTGGGGTTTGGTAAAGGCGTACAGAGCGAAACATCGAAAGGGCTAGAGGGTCTCTTTCAGAGGGTCATGCCTTTTTATAGCCACGGACAATCATGACCACCCCGAGCGCAATCATCGGAATGCAGAGTAGCTGCCCCATGGTGACCCACTGGAAGATGAACCCTAGGTGACTATCCGGTTGACGGAAAAACTCCACAAAAAAACGAGCCACTCCGTAGCCACAGATGAAGGTCCAGAACATGGTTCCCGGTGGCGTGGACCAGCGATTGATAATCGTCAAAATCGTAAAGAGTGCGACCCCTTCCAATCCGGCCTCATAGAGTTGTGAGGGGTGTCGGCAGTCCGGGCCACCCTGGGGAAACACCATACACCACTCTACATCGGTCGCTCGCCCGAATAATTCCCCGTTAATAAAGTTCCCCATTCGACCGAATCCAAGGCCGATTGGGGCAGCTCCTGCCGCCAGATCAGCGATGGGTCCAACCGGAAATCCCCGTCTTTTGCAAAACAACCAGAGTGCGATGCAGGTTCCGAGCAGTCCGCCGTGGAATGACATCCCGCCTTCCCAGACCGCAAAAATTTTGAGGGGATTTCCCAAATAAAAGGGAAGGTTATAAAACAGCACATATCCCAAACGCCCACCCAGAAAGACGCCGAAGGCGGCATAGACGATCAGATCGGACAATTGTTGCGGTGGGAGAGACACGTGTTTTGAGGCAGCTCTGGACTTGATGAGCCAATAGGCTCCCGCTAATCCCAGAAGATACATGAGACCGTACCAACGAAGCGCCAGCGGGCCAATTCGAAAAAAGACCGGATCGATGTCCGGGTAGGGAAGCCGTGCAAGGCTGGTGATGAGGGTGACAGGGTCCATGGATGTCAGGAGGCGGCTTGCCTCGTCTGACCAGAGAGGTGCCAGGCAAACATTAATGGCGTATGTGAAGGGTCACCGGATATTCTCGACCCGATGTTCAAGCGATATACCAGATTTCCCGGTAAGGGCAAAAAGGTATACAGGACTGAAATCTTGTTGAGTGTCGGGAAAAAGGTAATAGGCAAGGGTTTGTGCAGCAGAATAAGGTTGCCTTACACTAAAAGGGGCCAGACAAAATCATGAGTGTAATTGTATTCACAGCACTTCCTAACATAAATGCGGGTGAAAGAAAAGGTGGATTGGACGTAAGCGAAGATCTTTATCCTCACGAGGGTTGTGGGCATCATGGCTGAAGCTGAATCATTTTCTCGATCGAGTGGCGCAGAAATCATTTTGGACTGCATTAGTGACGGGGTCATTACGATTGACCTGCAGAAACGGGTCACCTTCTTAAATCGTGCGATGCAGACAATGTTGGGATATGACGTGGACGTGGCGGGCACCTTATTAGCCTGCGATGTGCTGGTCCAAAGCAATATTTGTTCGACAAAGGAATGTGTCCTGGAGCGGGCCATTCAGGGGGAACGGGTTTCTAACTTTGAGGCAGTGGTTCGCCGGCGTGATGGCACGCATGTGCCCGTGAGCATCAATACCGACTTTTTGTTGGACAAGGAGGGAAAGCTGATTGGCTTAATTGAAGTCATCCGAGATATCTCGCTGGTTCGTGAATTGAGTGCCAAAGAGGAGGAAGTCTCGGAACTCAAGCATCGCCTGGGGGAGCAGACGAAACTGGATAATATGGTCGGCCGCTGTCCTCGCATGCAAGACATTATGGCCAAATTGCCATCCATTGCCGCCTCAAAATCCACGGTCCTCATCACGGGAGAGAGTGGGACGGGCAAGGAGTTGATTGCCTATGCCTTGCACGCACATAGTCCGAGAAAGCGGGCTCCGTTTGTGGTCGTGAATTGTTCCAGTTTGTCTGAAGGGATTCTGGAAAGCGAAATTTTTGGGCATGTGAAAGGGGCGTTTACCAATGCGTATTTCGATAAGCCCGGCCGGTTTGAAGTTGCCAACGGTGGGACAATTTTTCTCGATGAAATCGGGGAGATGAGTGTTGCCACACAAGTGAAATTGCTGGGCGTGCTTGAGCGGGGACGATTTGAACGAGTGGGATCCAATGATACGGTCACGGTGGATGTGAGGGTGGTTGCCGCCACGAATCGGAACCTGGAAGAAGCGGTCCAACAAGGGCGGTTTCGCGAAGATTTGTATTTTCGTATACGGGTGATCCCCATTGTGCTGCCCCCCCTTCGTGAGCGGACGGGAGATATTCCTTTGCTGGTGAATCATTTCCGGGAAAAATTTAACCGGGAAATGCGCAAGCACATTAGCGGGCTGTCCCCACAATGCTTGACTGCGCTCAGTCAGTACCCGTTTCCCGGAAATATCCGGGAACTCCAAAATATGATGGAGCATGCCTTTGTCTGTTGCGAAGAGGACACGA
>JAOUGQ010000506.1 GCA_029865515.1 Nitrospirota bacterium | reverse complement strand
TGGAAATCACGTGTGCCAGCAATGGTACCGTGGGTTCGAAACCCACCCTCTCCGCCATATTTGGTCCGCCGTGAGAATCACGATATTCTCAGACGATGATTTTTGCCAGTCCGTGAGGCGATGCACTATTGAGACTGCATTTAGGGGCTGGGCCCTGTGCGACAGAATCCTGCAAACCCCGCCAGGTCCGGAAGGAAGCAACGGTAAGCGGGCTAGTCTGTGTGCCGCAGGATCACCTGGCCCCGACTAACTTTATGACCTGACTTTCCGTGCTTAGGTACCGGGTGTCAGTCTTTGAAAGTGCTCAACGAACCCCCCTTTTCCTAATTAACGCGAATTATGGAATTTCAAGTTTCAGCCAGAAAATACCGCCCGACCAATTTCAAAGAGGTCCTGGGGCAATCTCATGTGGTGCAAACACTCACCAATGCGATCGACCGCAAGCGGGTCGCCCATTCCTATGTCTTCTCCGGCATGCGGGGAGTCGGCAAAACCACCGTGGCGCGTATATTGGCCAAATCCCTCAACTGTGAACAGGGCCCAACCAGCCACGCTTGTGGAACCTGCCCAAGCTGTGTGGAAATCACCCGGGGCAATTCTGTCGATGTCATTGAGATTGATGGAGCTTCCAATACCGGGGTAGACGATGTTCGAGAGCTTCGGGAAAATGTCAAATTTGCGCCGTTTCATGGCACGTACCGGGTCTACATCATCGACGAAGTCCACATGCTTTCCAACTCGGCCTTCAACGCGCTGCTCAAAACGCTAGAAGAACCGCCGAGTCATTGCGTCTTTATTTTTGCGACAACGGAAGTCCATAAAATTCCCGCCACCATTCTTTCACGCTGTCAGCACTTTACCTTTCGACGCATTTCCCGTTTAGAAATCATCACCCAACTGCGCCACGTCGCCACACAAACCAGCGTGACGGTGGAAGATCGAAGCCTGGCGGCTCTGGCTCGAGCCAGTGAAGGCAGCATGCGTGACGCGTTAAGCCTGCTGGATCAGGCCGTCTCCTTCGGTGGAGAACGTATCCAGCATGAAGATTTGGAAATGCTGATTGGGTCCGTGCCAGACGAACTCGTCCGACTCATGATTGACGCCATTCTTAGTCACCAGGCCGCCCAAACCATGTCACTCGTGGGACAGTTGGTCGATCAAGGGTTTGATGTCCGGGTGTATTGTCGGGAACTGTTGGAGCGATGCCGCAATCTACTGGTGGCTTGCGTGGTTCCTTCACGCTCACAAGTACAAACTCTTCTTGAATTGGGAGACGAGGAGGTTGATCAGGCCATTGCACAAGCCCAACAACTCTCCGAGCCGTATTTACAGGCCATTTTTGCCATTTTCTCGCGAACGGAGGACGGGCTCCGGGGAAGCTCCCATCCACGATTCCTGATTGAAGCCGCCGTGGTGCGAGCAGCCCTTCTTGATCCTATGACCGTCGCCGCTCCTGCTACCGAACAGAAGTCCAGCGCACAGCCTCAACCTGCTCCACTCACCAAAGCGTTGCCATCTGTGGCATCAACTCCGCCTCCCGCAAAGCCAGCAGCTAAAGTTCAGGCGCTCACGGAAAAACCGATAGCCTCTTCAAGCCCGACACCTCCCACCCCCAGTGGCAGCGCCACGACGATACCTCCTTCCTCAACGCCACCAGTTGCAGAGAGGCCGGTTTCAACGCATGTGTCACCCGCTGACAGCGAACCCTCCCAGCCCTCCCCCAAAAGGGTGGCCCAGTCCTCATCGGGCCTACCCGTGACGTTAAACTGGGAACTGGTGGTGGAGCGCATGATTGACGACCATCCAAATATCGGGAGTTTCCTGGAGAAGGGGAGTGTCGTGAAAATGACCGCTGACTCCGTCATCCTGGGATATTCCAAAAAAGATTCGATTGCTCGCTGGCGAACGGATAAACCGGAAAATCGCGTGCTGATCGGTCAAGTATGCGAAGAATTCACCGGCCGGCCGATAAAAATCCAAGTCATTGAATTTCAAGACGGGCAAGAGTATCCGCCGTCAATGCTGGA
>JAOUGQ010000505.1 GCA_029865515.1 Nitrospirota bacterium | reverse complement strand
CCCTACATAGTGGTTTCCCTTGATGCCCGAATGCCGGGCATCTCCGCTTGGGTCCATGCTGCCATCAAGTTTTTTCAATAACTGACCGAAATGATACCTATCTTTCCATAATGAGCCATAATGTTGCGATATAAGGAGCACTAGGTCATGTGCGGAATCATTGGATATGTGGGAGGGGAATCTGCCACGCCCATTTTGTTGGCCGGATTAAAACGGCTGGAATATCGAGGATATGACTCCGCCGGCATTGCCATTCAACACAATGGAGAGTTGAAAATCCGGAGGAGTGTCGGGAAGCTCACCAATCTCGAAACCGTGTTGCAAAACGGCTCTGTTGTTGGACGAACAGGGATCGGTCATACCCGTTGGGCCACGCATGGTCGTCCTTCTGAGCAAAATGCCCATCCCCACCGCTCCGGGGATGTCGTGTTAGTCCATAACGGAATCATTGAAAATTTTCTTGTCTTACGCCATCGATTGGAATCAGAAGGATACCGGTTTGAGTCTGAGACCGATACTGAAGTCATTGCGCATTTAATTTCCTCCACCATGAAAAAGGAGCATAGTCTGCATGAGGCGGTCAGGCTGATTGCCCATGAATTACACGGCAGCTATGCCATTGCGGTGATGTCGTTGGCCGAGCCTGGACGGATCGTGGTCAGTCGTTCAGGATGTCCGTTAGTCATTGGTCGAAATGAAAAAGGAGCCTTTTTGGCGTCTGATGTCACTCCTCTCCTGGCGCATACACGGGATGTGGTGTTTCTGGAAGACGGAGATGTGGGAATTTTAGAAGAATCCGGCATCACGATCCTGGATCCGGACGGCAAGCCCAAACATGTCAAAGCCGTCACCATTGATTGGGATGCTGAAGCGGCTGAAAAAGGCGGGTATCCTGATTTCATGATCAAAGAAATTCATGAACAGCCTCAAGTCATCATGGATACGCTCCGTGGCCGGTTTAATTATGAATCGGGAGAGGCGGATCTTCCTGATCTGGCCATGACGAACGAGGAGTTGCTCAACGCCAGGAGAATCTGGATTGTTGCGTGTGGGACCTCCTGGCACTCCGGGCTGGTAGGAAAATATTTATTTGAAGAAATGATACGAAAACCCGTTCAGGTGGATATTGGCTCCGAGTTCCGATACCGGGAGCCCATGATTCAAAAAGATGATTTGTTTATTGTCATTTCACAATCCGGTGAGACGGCGGACACCTTGGCGGCGGCTCGTGAAGCTAAACGCCGTGGGGCTCGCGTTCTGGCAATTGTGAATGCGCTGGGTAGCACCCTGGCTCGTGAAGCAGATGGGGTGATTTATACCAGATGCGGTCCGGAAATTAGTGTGGCCTCGACCAAAGCATTTACCGGTCAGGTCATTGCCTTATATTTGTTGGCTTTGCATGTTGGGCGGGTTCGACGCACATTAAGTCCTGAGGAAGGGCGTTGGTGGTTGGATCATTTTCTGATGCTTCCTGGCCAGGTGGAGCATATTCTTAAGCAGGAGGCTGCTATTCAAAAAATTGCCAGTCGGTATTATCAAAAACGAAACTTTTTATATTTGGGGCGTGGAATTAACTATCCCATTGCATTGGAAGGCGCCTTGAAACTCAAAGAAATTTCGTATATTCATGCGGAAGGGTATCCGGCGGGAGAGATGAAACATGGCCCCATCGCGTTGATTGATGAAGACATGCCGGTGGTGGTGTTGTCGCCGAAAGACCGGCTCTATGAAAAATCTGTGAGTAATCTCATGGAAGTGCGGGCTAGAAATGCCCCCGTGATTGCTTTTGTTTCCGAAGGAGACCATGAATTGGAGCAAGTCGCGGATCATGTGTTTGCGATCCCTGATGTGCATCCTCTCTTGACCCCCATTCTGTTTACGGTCGGTCTACAACTGTTGGCCTATCATATCGCGGTATTGCGAGAGGTTGATGTTGACCGTCCGCGAAATCTTGCCAAGAGCGTGACGGTTGAATAAGGGAGAAGTCCGCCATTCTGTAAGAGTTCCTGCCGTTTTGTTATCATTTCT
>JAOUGQ010000504.1 GCA_029865515.1 Nitrospirota bacterium | reverse complement strand
CGCAAGTTTTAATAGGGGGGTCTGAGATTTTCTGTTGTACTTCAAATCGCTCACCTGAACTTGTGCATTGATATTCATAAATAGGCACGGGATACCTCCAGGGCGTAAACGTCAAATCGATGTTGAGACAATGTGATAAGAGGAAATAAGTCCAATTCTTCTCAGGTCAAGAGTATTGTGATCATTGAAAGAGGGAAAAACGAAGGTCTCGATGGGGCGGGAGACCTCCTATTCAAGGCTGGCCACCGCCTCGCCAAGGTGTTGTAAGCCTTCCTCAATTACCGCTAACGTGCCGGTATAGGAAAACCGCAAATGAGCGGGGCTTCCAAATGGTTCACCCGGGACGCAGGCTACTTGAGCTTCTTTGAGAAAGAAGTTCGCTAAGGCAAAGGGGGTGTCCAGGGGTTGACCCTGGAATCGTCGGCCCAGCAGCTGGGCGATGTTGGGAAAGACATAGAAGGCGCCTGAAGGCATGGGGCAGTGAATGCCCGTGATCCGGTTTAGGCCCTCCACAATAGCCTTTCGTCGAATATCCAACTCTTTGACCATCTGTTGAATAAACGCATCTCCTCCTCGAAGGGCGCCCACTGCTGCCTTTTGCGCAATGGAGGTCGGGTTGGAGGTGCTTTGGCTTTGGATATCTCCCATCGCTTTAATAATGGGGTCTGGACCAGCCGCATAGCCTATTCGCCAACCTGTCATGGAATAGGTTTTTGAGACGCCATTGACAATGATTGTATTTTTGGCGATGTCCGGGCCGAGGGAAGCGATACTGTGGTGTTGGTGCTGGTCGTAAATCATCTTTTCGTAAATCTCATCAGAAATGATGAGGATATCGTGTTGAAGTGCCAATTGGGCAATGCCTTCCAAGGTCTGCCGGTCATACATACTGCCCGTCGGATTGCACGGAGAGTTCAGGATAATCGCTTTGGTGCGATCCGTCAGTGTGGCTTTCAGCGCGTTGAGATCAATGGCATATCCTGAGGATTCGGTGGTGGGAAGAAAGACCGGCTTGGCGTCGGCTACGAGGATTTGTTCGGGATAAGACACCCAATAGGGGGTGGGGATGATGACTTCATCTCCGGCTTCAAAAAGGGCCAGCGCCAGATTGAATAAGGTATGTTTCGCCCCGCAAGAGACCAGGATTTGTGACCGGGAGTAGGTCAGTCCCTGGTCACGCTGGAATTTTTCAATAATGGCATCTTTCAGATCATCAATTCCGGTCACGGCGGTATATTTGGTAAAGCCGGACCGGATGGCCTCATATGCCGCATCTTTGGCTGCGTCCGGGGAATCGAACGAGGGTTCACCCGCTGTAAAATCGAAGACGCGCTGTCCTTGGGCCACCAGGGCTTTGACCGTGGCTGAGAGTTGCAAGGTGGGGGAGGGAGTTATGCGGGTGGTGCGGGAGGCAAGTTTCATTGGGCGTTCCTGCGTAAACGGGCCTGGAGCCGTTCGGCGATTTCGGGGTGAAGAAAATGGTGTAGGGGACCGCCAACCGAGGCGACTTCTTTGACCATACTGGAGGTGAGATACGAATATTCCTCACTGGACATCAGAAAGACCGTTTCCAGGTTGGAGTCGAGTTTCCGGTTTAACAGGGCCATTTGAAATTCATGTTCGAAATCTGAAACGGCTCTCAGCCCGCGAATAATAGCCAGGGCACCACGTTGGCGAACGTAGTTCACCAGGAGTCCATCAAATGGTTCGACGGACACACCCTTGAGGCCTTGTGTTGCGATTTCGGCCAGTTCCACTCGTTCTTTCAAGTCAAACAATGGGACTTTGCGTGGGTTGAGGGCCACAGCCACGATGACTTGGTCGACCAGGCGGAGGCTGCGGGCAATGACATCGGTATGCCCCCGGGTCAGGGGATCAAATGTGCCTGGATAGATGCCAATAGTCATGCTTCAGAGTCTTCTGCCGTCTGGGACTGAGGTTGATAAAAGCTGAACCCGGTATCCCCATATCGTGCGGTTCGGATGAGTGTCCATGCCCCAATGGAAAGCGGGGCAATAGTTTTATGGAAATGTTCA
>JAOUGQ010000181.1 GCA_029865515.1 Nitrospirota bacterium | reverse complement strand
GGCCGGTGTTTGGCGGCGCAGCCAAATTCCAGACCGACCCCCACTGGCGGGACTATCTCCTGTTCTACGAATACTTCCACGGCGACAACGGCGCAGGCTTAGGCGCAAGCCACCAGACCGGTTGGACCGGGCTCGTGGCCAAAAGCATCCAGCTCTACGGGCTCCTCGACGCCAAGCGGTTCCTGGAAACGGGCAAGCGGGGTGCGTTTAAGGAGGCCGCTGGGCGCCACGCAAAATCATGAAGGCCTCCTCCGCACATCCCCTGATCTATCAGGTCAACACCCGCGTGTGGCTGACTGATCTGTCAAAATCTC
Organism: Nitrospirota bacterium; assembly: GCA_029865515.1. Classification (GTDB taxonomy): domain Bacteria; phylum Nitrospirota; class Nitrospiria; order Nitrospirales; family UBA8639; genus Nitrospira_E. The sequence continues at coordinate 5,923 of JAOUGQ010000181.1, read as the reverse complement.
TCGGCCGGCCGGCGACATTGGACGACATTCCGGACGCCGAATTGGACCGACTGGTGCAGATGGGCTTCGACTGGGTCTGGTTCCTGAGTGTCTGGCAAACCGGGCCAGCCGGGCAACGGGTGTCGCGCACCAATCACGAGTGGCGCAGGGAATTCGAGGAAACACTGCCCGATTTGCGCGAGGAAGATATCGCCGGCTCCGGGTTTGCCATCACCGGCTACACCGTGCACCACGATCTGGGAGGTGATGCGGCGCTGGCGCGGCTGCGCGAACGTCTGCGCAAGCGGGGCGTAAATCTCTTGCTCGACTTCGTTCCCAACCACATGGCCCCGGATCACCCGTGGATCGACGAGCACCCGGGATACTTTGTCCATGGCAGTGAGACGGATTTGGCTCGCTCACCCCGGAACTATTGCCGCCTGCACACGAAAAACGGGCCGCTGGTGCTCGCCTACGGCCGGGACCCGTATTTTGAGGGCTGGCCTGATACGCTGCAGCTCAACTATGGCAACCCCGCGACGCAGGACGCGATGATCGGAGAGCTGCTGAGGATCGCCGGGCAATGTGACGGCGTGCGTTGCGACATGGCCATGCTCGTCCTGCCCGATGTCTTCGAACGGACCTGGGGCCTCCAAGCGGAGCTGTTCTGGCCGAAGGCCACTCAACGAGTTCGCAACCAATCTCCCGGCTTCGTGTTCATGGCCGAGGTCTACTGGGATCGCGAATGGACCCTGCAACAACAGGGCTTCGATTACACCTACGACAAACGCTTGTACGACCGCCTCCGCGAGGGCCATGCCAGGCCGGTGCGCGACCATTTACGCGCCGATCCCGACTACCAGAACAAGATGGTCCGGTTCCTGGAAAACCACGACGAACCCAGGGCCACCGCGACCTTCTCGCCCGGCGTGCATGAGGCCGCGGCCATCATCACGTTTCTGTCCACGGGCCTGCGCTTTTTTCATCAAGGGCAGTTTGAAGGTCGGAGAAAACGCATCTCGCCGCACCTGGTTCGCGCGCCGAAGGAACCCACCGACGAAACGCTGCACCAGTTCTATGATCGCCTCCTCGCGGTGCTCCGGCAGCGGACCGTGCGGGACGGCCAGTGGCGCTTACTCGACTCTGTGCCTGCGTGGGATGGTAACGGGACATGGGATGCTTTCCTGAACTTTGCCTGGCAAGGCCCCGGTAAGGAGCGGCTATTGGTGACGGTGAACTACGCTTCCACCCAGAGCCAGTGTTATGTCCGACTTCCGTTTCCCGACCTGGCCGGGAACAAGGTGCAGCTCAAGGATCAGATGGGTGACGCCTGCTATGATCGCGATGGCGACGAACTCCTATCGCAAGGCCTCTATCTCGATGTGCGGGCCTGGGGCTATCACGTCTTCAAGGTAAGCATTGGGACCTGAGTCGCGTAAAACGGAGGCAAACATGGGTTATTCCACGAGACTTCCGTTGTATTGTTTCTCTTTCTGCGTGATCATCCTTGCGGGCTGTGAGGAATTAGCCATACACGATACGCAAAGTCTGTTACTCCCAAGGTTTCAACGGTCTGAAGTCGTCGGCTTTGTGGCGGGATTAGGAACGACTTTTGCCGCCCTGCCGGATTTGATCGGGATGCTCAAGCGGAGGTCAAGCAAAGGCATGAATCCGAGGATGGCTGCCATTATGGGCGTGTTCCAAATTTTATGGGTCTACTACGGGTTGTTAATCCTTTCAAGACCCGTGATTCTTTGGAATATCATCGCAGTGGTGACGAATTTTATCAGTGTGGGCGCATATTTCTATTACCGCCGCCGCGAGCACTGACACCCAAAGGGGTCAAGTCTGTTGTTGCAAGGTGGAAAGAGCTTTGCTATGGTCGCGCCATGGCTCGTCCCCTGCGCATTACCTATCCCGGCGCCGTCTATCATGTGATGAATCGTGGCGCCGCCCGCCAGGCGGTGTTTTCCGACGCTGCGGACTATGAGCGATTTCTCCAGTTGCTGGGCGACAGTCATGCCCGGTGGGGGGTGGAGATCTTGGCCTACTGTCTGATGGGGAACCATTATCATCTATGTCTTCGTACGCCAGAGGGGAATCTGGCGCGGGTCATGCGCCATGTAAACGGCGTCTACACGCAACGAGCCAACCAGGGGCAAGGGCGAGATGGCCCCTTGTTTCGCGGGCGGTACAAGGCCCTGGTGGTGGAAGTCGACCCCTACCTTGCCGCCGTGATCCGCTATATTCACTTGAACCCGGTCCAGGCAAAGCTGGTGAAGACCCCCGAGGCCTATCGGTGGAGCAGTCATGCAGCCTATCTGAAGGCCAAGGCGGCCCCGCCCTGGCTCTCGGTGAGGACTGTCTTGGCCGGGTTTGGCAGCGCCCGGCGCTTCCAGGAATTTGTCTTAGCGGGGAATGAGGAGGCCCTTGAAAGCTTTTATGCCGCCGCTCGACACCGGCCGGTGTTGGGCGGTGAGGCGTTCCGCGCGGGACTGAGCCGACACGTTGGGGCCCTTTCGCGGGAGCATGCCCGGGCTGAGCGGGTGGCGGTGCGGCCGTCAGTCACGCGGGTCGTCCAGGCCGTGGCGAAGGCCTACGGGGTCACGGGGGCCTCCGTGCGAGCAGGTCAACGCGACAGTCGTGGCGAAGTCCGGCAGATGGCCATGTACTTCGTCACCCGGCTGTGTGATTGGACGCTCCAGGCCACGGCGGAATACTTTGGCTTATCGAGTTACGGCGGAGTGAGCTGGGCCTGTGCGCAGGTCCGTCGGAAGCAAGCCGCGGAGAAGTCCTTCCGGGCCACACTGGAACGAATCGAGAAGCAAATCTTGCAACAACAGACTTGACCCCTAACCTAACCTGAACCTAACCTCAGACCTCAGTGGTTCGATGTGCCTTCAGGTTGTTTAATTTTTAGTTGCGGGCTTCGGTGTCTTTCGCCAGTCATGAAGTCGTTGGGCTAACTGATCCGCCCAATACTCAAAAGCCTGGTGGACATCGTCCCACGAATCCATGGAACCATCCAGAGATCTGCCACCCACCCGACGATCCGCGGCTGCCATCAACAAGGTTCCCGTGTTCCCATCGGTTAATTTCGCTTCTACGCTGGCCCGCCCCACAAAGGCCCGCGTCCCTGTCGCCAGTCCTTGCGCACCGGACACTATGCCGGCGGGCGGGATAATCGTCGACACGATATCCATTCCGACGTCAGAGGGTTCGGCCTCTGTGAGAGCCAGTTCAATTCGTAACGCGCCAGGAATGAGTTTGGGTACGACCAGGAAATCCTCTTTAAGCTTCCAGATGACTTTTGCGCGCAGATCATCGGCCAGCCTGTTAAGTTCTTCCTGGGGAACGTTGGATTTCTTGGACATCAACACGATGGCCGGTTCCACATACACGGCCTGGTACATTGAAAAATCGGCTTGAGGATTTTTGTAAACGAGAAGAGCTTCCCCTTCCTTTCCCGGTTGGAGAATCGAATAATCTCCCAAAAACCCCGAGGTCTCCATTGTTTTGGCTTGCTCTGTTTGAGCACACCCCGATATACCGGTCACCATGATCAGAAGCCATGCTATCCACCACCCTTCTGTAATCCTCAGACTTCTCTGTTGTTGTCTTTCACGATTATCTCTAGCAATTTGAGGTCTTCGATCGAAAGCGGACCTTTTAAAACGTCTCTTCATTAGGAAATCCCTTCTGCTCATCATAATTCTGAAAAGGCACTGCGATAAAGCCTATTTTTCATTTTCAACTAATTCTAATGGTTTCCTCTCTGACTCTTCAATTCGACAGTCGCACGGTTCACTGGGTCGGAGAAGGAAGCAAGGATCGGCAATCCTTTTTCCAAACTTACTTTAGCCTTGTGCCTCATGAGTCTTGCGGGGCGAGTGGATTGGGCGGCTCCTGTAAAGAGGTCGTAAGGCAGGTCTATTTTGGCGAACAGCCATTCATTTTTGGCGTGAAGTGAGTTCGCCTTCGGGGCAGGACCAGGACCCCCAGCATAGGTGGCAGCAGCGAGAGCCCATGTGGGGCTCGCCTGAGGAGGTGTTAAAGCAGGTGGCGCAAGGATCTGGAGTGGTATTGTGCGCCCAGCGACATCACAACCATTGCACGCCCGGTGGGAGTCAGCTACAGTTCCGTCTGTCGGTGGATAGGGGTGGTAATCTTCCGCCTGGTTGAGGATCAGCGCTTTCGTCAACGGATTGAGACCTTGTCAGATGCCAAAATTACGACATAACCGAATTCTGATAATTGTGTGGGGGTTGTGGCTCACTCTGGTTCCCTTGAGTGGATCGCTTGCACAGTCACCCGCGTTGCAGCCGCTCGAGCCGCCGGATACCGCTAGTCCCAGGGCTACCCTGCGGAGTTTCATCGCTGCCATGCAGGAGGCCTCAGATGCCTTCAATTCTCTGATGGCTACCTATCGTAACCAGCCGGGACTGTATTTTTCTCCTGCCGCTCATGAGCAATTTGCCCGTTTGAATTCCCTCATGATACGCGCAGAACGCTGCCTCAACCTTTCGGAAATGGCCCCGGCAATTAAAGAAAAGGTCGGGTTGGAATCCCAACTATTTCTCAAAGAGATCTTTGATCGCATCGAACTGCCTCCTCTCGAATCAATGCCTGATGCTGGAGCAATGGCCATGGCAGGCCTCGACCGCTGGCGGATTCCTCACACCGAGTTGGTTATTGCGCGGGTGAAAGAAGGAAACCAAGCGGGGGAGTTTCTCTTTTCACACGAGACACTTAAGCGTCTTCCGGAGTTCTACGAGAAGGTCAAGCATCTACCCTACAAAGCAGGATCCTGGGAAGGCGTATATGAGTTTTACACGACCATCGGCAAGTCCAGATGGGTCCCATGGAAATTGACAGACCGACTCCCATCCTGGGCCAAAGCCAAGGTCGGGGAACAGGCACTTTGGCGATGGATTGTGTTGGGATCGGCGTTTGTGGGCACGTTGTCGGTCTTGATCATTCTGGCTCGTTGGAGTGGAGAAAGAGCAGGGGGCCACCAGATTCGCCGGAACGGTCGCCGTCTGGTGATGACGGTATCCGTGGGTTTGGCTGCCTGGTTCCTGGATTTTCTGAAGGATGCAATTAATATCACCGGGGGGGTGCACGACATCATTGCCACTGTCCTTGGAGCGGTGATCTATCTTGCCGCAGCGTGGGCCATTCTCCTGATCGGGAACATTACAGCCGAGATCATGGTCGCCTCCCCGAAGATCACGAAACGAAGCTTAGATGAAGCGATGGCCCGGTTGACCACCAAGATTCTATCATTGGTCATTGCCGGAGTGTTCACGCTGTATGGCGCGCAAGCACTTGGTCTGCCGGTCCTGCCGTTGCTTGCTGGCCTCGGCGTCGGCGGTCTGGCTCTGGCCCTGGCTGCTCAGCCAACAATCGAGAATTTTATCGCAGGGCTTACCTTATTTGCCGACCGGCCGGTGCGGGTCGGCGAATTCTGTCGGTTCGGTGACACGATAGGAACCGTGGAAGAAATCGGAATGCGGTCGACCAGGGTTCGGACGTTGGATCATACGATTGTGTCCGTGTCCAATTCCGATTTTGCAAAAGCCAGATTGGAGAATTATTCGGCGCGCGGGAAGATCTGGTATCATCCGCGGATCAGGGTTCGCTATGAAACGACGCCGGATCAGGTCCGATACATCCTGGTCGAGATTCGGAAGCTTCTGTATGCGCATCCAAAAGTTCATCAGGATCCGGCCAGAATTCGCTTCGTCCAATTCGGAGACTGTTCGCTTGATCTTGATGTGTTCGCCTACATCGACACAACCGACTATGGCGAGTATCTCGAGATCGCCGAAGATGTCAACCTGCGGATTATGGATGTCATCAAGGCTGCGGGAACCGAATTGGCCATTCCCGCGCAGATTGAGTACAAAATAGACAAGGAACCGCTGGAGGAAACTCAGATCCG
>JAOUGQ010000180.1 GCA_029865515.1 Nitrospirota bacterium | reverse complement strand
ATAAGGTTAATTGAATTTTTGATGTTCTGCCACAGATACATCTTTATTGATAATTGAGAGAGTTCTCGTCGCGGCCAAATGTTCGGGTCGATTTCTAAATATGGACGAAGAGCCCGTTCCACAGATAGTTGAAGGGAGGGGCCACATTCTGAAGAGGCATAGCATATTCATGAAAAAAATTAGCTTTTTCTGGTTCAGACCGTATCTGATGAAATCAATGGTGAATGTAGTGAGCCCATAGGTCTGAGAGAGGCTAACACCATCATTCCCGTGAAACGGGGATCTAGATTTTGTTGTGCTCTCCTAGATGCCCGTTTACAGCTGTGGCCATGATGACCTGGGCGCCCTCCGCCTAGCCAAATTCACCAATATTCTCGGACCATTTCGGTAACCGGAAATCTAAGTTTTTCCATATCCCATGGAGGGCCGATTATGGTAACGAATCCCTCGAACAAAAAACGGCAGCATCAGAAAAGATTAACCCAGTTCCGGATTGGCTCGGTGAGAGGTTTTGGGCCATCCCTTTTCAACCCATCAATGATCTATCTGTTCCTTTTGTCATTTCTGGTCACAGGTTGCATGGTGGGACCGGATTTTGTGAAACCCGACCCCTCGTTAGAGGAAGTGTGGACTCAGCAAGAAGATCCAAGGATCAAAACCGAAGGGGGGGATTATCGCGAATGGTGGACAGTATTCAATGATTCAGTTTTGAATACCCTCGTCGAAAAGGCCTTTCAGCAGAACCTCAATCTGGAAATGGCGGGGCTCCGTATCCTTGAAGCCCGGGCGCAGTTGGGAATTGCGGTTGGGTCGCAGTATCCGCAAACACAAGAAGCCCGCGCCATTGCCACCATGAATCAATTTAGCAGTAACTCACCCCTCTTTGGGCCATTGGATAATTTTAACTATAATTATGGTTTGGGCTTTGACGCCGCCTGGGAATTGGATTTCTGGGGTCGGTTTCGGCGGGGAGTGGAGTCCGCGAATGCAAGCCTCTATTCCGCTCTCGCCAACTACGATGACCTTCTCGTTTCATTGATCGCTGAGGTCGCTCGCACGTACACGCAGATTCGGACCTTCGAACAAAGAATCGCGTTTGCCAGACAAAACATTCGCTTACAAGAAGAATCTCAAAGGATTGCGACGGCACGCTATGAAGGTGGAGCAACCAGTGAACTTGATGTCACACAAGCTACAGCGCTCCTCAAACAAACCGAAGCCACCGTCCCGTCTTTCGAAGCCGGCTTGCGCCAAGCCAAGAATGCCCTGGCTATTCTTCTTGGCATTCCGCCGATTGAAGCCCAGGCGATCCTGGGCCCGACGAAGCCCATTCCGACTGCACCTCTTGAAATCACCGTGGGAATTCCCGCAGATCTCCTGAAGAGACGTCCGGATATCCGCCGAGCGGAATTTCAGGCTGCGGCTCAGAGTGCCAGAATCGGAATTGCTAAATCGGATTTGTTTCCGCGCCTATCCCTACTGGGGTCTTTCTTCTTTGTGGCCAGTGACAAAGGGAATATGTTCTCGAACAATGCCGATTTCGTTGATCTGTTTTCTAGCAACAGTATCCTCTATTCCATTGGGCCTCAACTCCAGTGGCCTATTCTCAACTACGGAAGAATTAAGAATGATGTGCGCGCACAAGATGCCAGGTTTCAACAGTTTGTCGTCGAGTACCGCAACACCGTCCTGCGCGCACTTCAGGAAGTTGAGGATGGGATGGTGGGCTTCTTGAAGGCGAAAGAGGAGCGCGCGTTTCTGTCAGAAAGTGTAAAGCAATATGAACGTTCGGTTGAACTTTCCCTGATACGCTACACCGAAGGTCTGGACACATATCAGCGGGTGATTGATTCCCAGAGATTGCTGAATCAGCAGCAAGACCAGCTTGCCTCAGCTACTGGGGCCGTTATTACCAACTTGATTGCGACGTACAAAGCGCTCGGCGGAGGCTGGGAACTGCGTCAAGGCAGAGACGTTGTGCCTCCTGAAACACAAGAACAGATGCGCCAGCGCACTGACTGGGGAGATCTGTTGGTACCAAAGGACTTTTCTAATGAGTTAGAAAAGCCACTGACAGGCCATAAGATCAAAATTTTCAACAAACCGGACTTTTAATCAGGGCTTAGTCCGACCTAGCCACCCCGTTTGTGGCGAGTATCCATATGAAAACAGACAAAGATGAATTCCTGTCTTCCCGGGAAGGGCTTGGAAATGGATTCCCGATTAAAGATAATCTGAAGCCAGTTATTAAGTCCCCTGATGAACGACTAGTTGCAATGTCTCTGGAGCCCGTGTGGTCAAAAAACTCAAAACCCACTGTTGAAATACATGAAATACAGGACAACGCAGCCGCCCGATTTCCAGAAACAGATCTAAAACAGGTTTGACCAACCCCCATTGGTTTGTCTAGTTTTTTCTTAATGAGACAAAATAAGGATATTTTGTGAGTCACTGGTTGCAAATTCTCCTCCCCCTGGATGGGCAGCTCCCTTCTGGGCTGCTTCTCGGCCAAACCGCCTGCCATATTTGCCGTATATTCGACGATCTCCTTCTGGTCCATACCCGAGCCTCCCCCTAAATTGCCTTCTTGGAGGCCTGGAGCCAATAGGCTCGTCGTCGGTTCCGCGCGGCCCGTTTGAGGATCTGGCGTTCCTGGACCAGCTCCGTATTGTTATTGATCTGGTGCACATAGGCGGACGTAACATCAGGGCTTGATGGGGGCGGCGATGGTTGTAGTGGGGAATATACCGCTCAATTTCCTCGCGGGCTGCCCGCGCATCCGGATAATTGCCCACCAGATAGATTTCCTCTTGTTTGAGACTGCCGTAAAAGCGTTCCGTGATCGCATTGTCTGTGGGCCGGCGGACCCTGGCAAACGAGAGGTCCGCTTCGAGTTGGCGAAAGAACTGCTGGATCACCCACGCCGTATTCGGCGACCCCCGATCCACCCGTAACTCAGGTTTCGACGTAGCCGCGAGCGGGATCCATTGGGCTTTCAACCCCTGTCGATAGATCGCCTGCACATGAGAGGCATTGACAGTGGGCACGACCTCGAACGCAATCAGATAGCGAGAGAAGTAATCGATGAGGGTCACCAGGTATCACCGCACATGCCCAATGCGGAGCTTGGTCCAATCACCGCCCCACAAGAGATATCGGGGCCGGATCTCGTAGCGCGACTGCTTCCAGGGCGCCTCTCGCCGCGTATACGGCTCCACCTGGCCCCGTTTTTTGAGGTACGCATACCCCGCAGACGGAGACATATAGAAACCCTGGGCCTGCAACACCCCCTGGATGCGTCGATGGCAATACTCAGGAAAGGCCGCTTTCACCTCGTCGATCCGCCGCGGTTCATCCGGTCGTAAGGCCAACTCCTGTCGAGCAGGGCCAGCGCCTCGCCCCTGCTTCCATCAATAATAGGTGGCCCGGTTGTTCCCTAACGTCGCCAACACCTCCCCCACCCGGCGCCCATGCCGCCGGGCCTCCTTCACGGTCTCGATAATCGCGCTTTTCTGCGTGCCCAACAGTCGCCCTCCCGCCTTCAGTCCAAGTGCATCTCTTTTTTTAACTCACTGATGATCAACGACTGGGTGAGAACAACCTCTTTGAGCTTCTTGTTTTCGGTCTCCAGCCGGCGCAGATCGGGGGCTTTCAGCGGCTTGCTGTTCCGTAGCGAGGCCCGCACGCCTACGGCCAATTGCCGCTTCCACTTTTGATACACGGAATGACAGAGTTGGTATTTCTCCAACCCCTCTTTCACGGTCGGGAAGGTCTCGATGTCTTGCAAGATCGCAAATTTCTGTTCCGGGGTGAACACCCGTCGGCTTCGTTTCTCCATGTCGTTCCCTCCTTCTGAGAACGACTCACCTTGTACCCTATTTTTGTCTCACTATCAAAAAAACAGGTCATTCACCCTTGGGATCTATAACGTTCTTTTCTTGTTGACCTGCCAATAGCTTTTCAAATTTCGCCAGTTCCTGACAATCAGAATGAGGACCACGACATTCACCGTGAAACGAAAGAACAACATAAGCGATTTGGCCAAATTATCAGTCGGTTGAATTCCAGAAAGCTTTATTTCGTACAGACTTAATATGTCGAAAATCGATTCGAAAATATTCTCTAGGGTGAAGAGCAGCCAATGCAGGTAGGTGGCTCCATCTTTGACCATAAACAAATCGGGAAATTGATGGTGCAAGCCTTGAAAGAAGAGGCCAAACATCATAATAAGTGCAAACACACAACTGCATTCTATGGCGAGATCGTCTTGACCGTAGGCATACTTTAATGACTTTTCACTTCTTTTTTTTAACGAGGCTTTCCAGCCCACAAAATAGAGAGAGAGAATACCCAGCCCAACCAGCAACAGAGAAACAACTTCAGAGAGCACACCAGAAACTTTCGCAATGAGGAGATAGAGGGCCACCACTCTCAGATGGGGAAGACACTCCACCGCCAGCTTCCAGACAGTAATGGAGTGATATTGTTTGACATCCATCCCCATGATCCGTCTCCTGTCTATGGAGGATTTCCTCAAACCCGGCAAGATCCCAGCCCCAAAAAACGTCCTTACATTCTCGGAAGGAATTCTCCATTGCGAAAGGGGAAAGATATTCCTTACTGGATCAAGTCCTACAAACATGCATTTGAGTTTTTTGGGAGTGTCCTCTTGATTTTCTCCATGATGGTGCCCATTGCTCTTCGCCCGGCATGGGCAATGTAACTGACATTTGACAGACTGGGCAGTATGAAAACCAACACACCCAGCGACAACCGGCCTCTGGGCTTCATGACTCAGGGGTCGTGGTGTGTAGAGTAGAAACCACAGGCCGTTGCCCTTTTATTGCACGGGCATCATACATTCGGGCTGATCATTTCTGGGATTGTTCACCATCGGACTGACCGGATAGGCTTCCATCTCCTCGGCCGGATATGGCTCCAAGAGTCCACTGAGGTAGACCGTGTTATTCAGGCCAGGGTTGAGCCAGCTCGCATACGCCTGTTCCGGTAGAATGACGGGCATTCGGTTATGGATGGGTTCCATCAGGGCATTGGGGCCGGTTGTGATCAAGGCACACGTTTCTAGGGCCGGCTCCTGTTTCTCCCATCGTTCCCACAAGCCGGCAAATGCAAAAAGCCGGTGGTCTTTGAATCGGATATAATAGGGTTGTTTGGTTTTCCCTTCGCGTTTCCATTCATAAAAGCCATCCGCAAGCACCAGACAGCGTTGCTGTTTGAACGACTTCCGAAACGACGGCTTCTCGGCCACGGTCTCCGCGCGGGCATTGATCATCTTATAGCCAATGCTCGGATCTTTGGCCCAGGACGGCACGAGTCCCCATTGCAGTTCTACACATTCCCGTTCCAAAGACTCCGGGTTGGTCCGTACGCAGGCGACGAGTTGCGAGGGGGCAATGTTGTAGCGCGAACGTAACGATGGGAGGACCTTCAGGCCTAAGAGTTCCGCCAATTGCCGCATATTTTCTTTGCGTGTGAAGCGACCACACATACGGTCATTGTATATTGTGCCAGCCAAAACCTCACCATAGAAAATACCCTGGATAAAGGGAAGCGAAGAAGGGAAGGGACTAACACGAAAAAGGCCAGGATTGTTCGCAGCCTTCTCGGCACACAACACAGAATTTCCGTCAACGGGTGAGATTCCCGTTACCCCGTAGTCAAGCCGATCCGGCTATTGGGGCCTATGCCTCGAACGGAGAATAATGGTGTCGGGCTCTGTCCACCAAATCGGGGCAAGACCCCGTTAGCCCAAATCAGTTTTTACAGGCAGGGGGGAGAAGTAGGGTAACGAAGGAGTCCGTCCGCCACAACTTAATACGGCTAATCCGGTTGCAGAGGTCCCCAATGCAGTCGATCATACGTCCGCAGTCGGTTCATTTGGTTCAATTCATGCTGGAGGGCTTCCTGCCGATAACGCTCGTGCTGTTGTCGTTGTTGTTCACGCTGTTGTTGATACCACGCATCGAAGCCTTGCAACGACTCTGAGGTGGAGGGGACCGGCCGTTGCCCGTATTCGTATCTTGGAGGATTCGGGTGAAGCTGTGAGGCCGGTTGCCACGGATCCTCCCAAACTTGGGCCCAGACACTGCCTGCCACAAACAGGAAACATCCAAAGAATATTATCGCTCGCATGCGGTAGCCCTCCTGTAGATCGGGGGGAAAGGTCTTTCCCTAATGGCCTATATCAGGGGTAGCGTGGCAAGATTCGCAAATACAAGC
>JAOUGQ010000503.1 GCA_029865515.1 Nitrospirota bacterium | reverse complement strand
GAGAGGGCTACAAAAGTAGACCGCCCCGCCATTCATCTATTTTTTCTGAGCGTTTTGCATGGAGGTCAACACATGGAACTAGTCATGTGGATTGTTGTGTGGCCGTTGGTAATGTTGGCGGGGATTGCTTTAATTCCGATACTGGTGGTCGGGACCTGGTTTGTGGTCATGACTGCCATTTTGGGGTTGTCTGACGGGATCATATGGGTGCTTGATCGAAGGTGGAGAACCTCTGCATCGTAAACGGCACTTTAAAACAGGGTTGAATTTTTCATTTTATAAAATTTTGACAAGAATGCCCGAAGGCAATGAAAGATACTCAATTGACAAAGAACGCACTCACAGCAGCCCTTACCCATGCGTTAAAGGTTACGGCTTCCAGAAATCCGTCCAGGGAATTGACTGATAAGTTGATTGCCAGTGAAGAACGGTTTCAATCTGTCGTACAAACCGCTACGGATGCCATTATTTTGTGGAATGAACACGGTTCCATCTTGTCCTGGAATAAGGGTGCCCAAACGATGTTTGGATATGTTCGCGAGGAAATCGTGGGTAGGCCACTGACTCAGATTATCCCAGCCCGCTATCACGAAGCGCATCACTATGGAATGGAACTGGTAGGATCGGCCGGGGAAGGTGGCCGCATTGTGAAAACTCTCGAATTGTATGGCTTGAGAAAGGACGGAGAAGAATTCCCTATTGAAATGGCTCCGTCAAAATCCATGCTCCGCGAGGAGACATTTTATTGCGGCATCATCCGCGACATTTCCGAGCGGAAGCAGGCGGAATTGGCGTTAGTGGAGCGGAACAGCCTGTTGGCCTTTGAAGCGGAAGTGGGTCAGGTTCTAAACCGACACCAAACACTGAGTGTCCGCTTGCAGGGGTGCGCGGAAGCGTTCATAAGGCATCTTGGTGGGGCTTGGGCCGGGGTCTGGACGATGAATTCTCAGGAGGAAGGATTGGAGCTGCAGGCTAGTGCCGGACTTTCTACTCATGTGACGGGGTTGGACGGTCCCCTGCCATTTGGCCATTCTCAAATCGGGCAGATTGCCTTTGAGAAGAGGCCACATCTGACTAATGCCATCACTGCTGAGGATCCTGGTGTTCCAGAACGGGTTTGGGCCAAGCAAGAGGGGCTGGTGGCCTTTGCGGGTTACCCGTTACTGATCAATCAGGAGGTAGTAGGGGTTTTGGCAGTGTTTTCGCGGCATGGCTTGACCAGTTTCACGTGGCACAGTCTTGGTTTAGTAGCTGATCGCATCGCCACAGCCATTGAACGTCAAAGAGTGATGGAAGCACACCAGGATTTGGCGAAGCACTACGCACGAATCCTTGCCGCATCGGGAGAGGGCATCTATGAATTGGATAAAGAAGGCAAGACCACTTTTGTAAATCCGGCGGGAGCTGAGATGTTGGGGTACGGGATTGAAGAAGTGGTTGGGGAGCCAATGCACGAGTTGATCCATCATATGAAATCCGACGGGTCGCCTTATCCCAGAGAAGCCTGTCCTATTCATACCGCGCTCAAGGAGGGAAGGGCTCATCAAAATGACACAGAGGTGCTTTGGCGCAAGGATGGGACCTCTTTCCCTGTAGACTCCTACACTTCGCCGATCTGGGAGGAGGACAGTTTGATTGGGGCTGTAGTGACCTTCAAGGACATCAGTGAGCGAAAACGCTTGACTGCCGAATTGTTGGAAGAAACCAAACTCGCTGGAGTGACGATGATGCTGGGGGATATTGCCCACGATATTAAGAATATGCTCATGCCTGTGCTGAATGGCGCCAAACTCTTAGACGACGATCTACAAGAGCTGTTTGCGACCTTGCCTGACGTTACATCGAAGCAAGTGACGGCCTCCAGAAAATTTTCCCGTGACGCGATCGAGATGATCGTCAAGAATGCCCGTCGGATTCAAGGTCGCATGCGTGAGATTGCCGATACAGTCAAAGGGATATCCAGCCCGCTCCGATTTGCTCCTTGCCAGGTGTCGGAAGTGGTAGAAGGGGTCTTTGGCATCCTCCGTTTTTATGCCACC
>JAOUGQ010000179.1 GCA_029865515.1 Nitrospirota bacterium | reverse complement strand
TGGGCGGCATCAACGCCATCGACATCCAGTGACGGATCCGCTTCGGCATACCCTTCCCGTTTGGCCTCCTGTAAAATCTCCACGAAATCACGGTGCTCATTGGTCATCCGTGTCAAAATATAATTGGATGTGCCATTCATAATACCCGTAATGGACAAAATCCTGTTCGCGGCCAACCCTTCGGTCAGCGATCGAATGATCGGGATTCCTCCCCCCACGCTCGCTTCAAATCCCAGATCGACTCCCGCCTTGAATGCCGCCTCAAAGACTTCTTCGCCATGATCGGCCAACAAGGCTTTATTCGCCGTTACCACGCATTTCCTGCGTTCAAGAGCCTGCAGAATAAACCGCTTGGCGGGTTCATGCCCGCCAATCAATTCCACCACGATATCAAGATCCGGGTCGTCCAGGATATCCCGAACATCCTTCGTCAGCACTCCTTTGGGAACCGGGACTCCGCGATCAGTCGTGACATCCAAATCCACAATCCGAACCAGTGACACCGGAACCCCGACCCGTTTCGCAATGAGGTCGGCATTCCCTTGGAGAATCTTCACGACCCCTGTTCCCACTGTGCCAAATCCAATCAGCCCTACCTGGATGGCTTTTCTCATTACAGATCCCCGTCCAATTTTAAGGCCTGACGAATTCCTCGAACCGCCTGGAAAATCCGGTGCTCATTTTCGACTAACGCGAAGCGAACATAGTCATTGCCGCCTTCGCCAAATCCTATTCCCGGTGAAACCGCCACCTTGGCGTCTCGCAACAGTAATTTTGAAAACTCCAATGATCCCATTCCCAGATAGGGTGGCGGGATTTTTGCCCAGGCAAACATGGTGGCGCGAGGATAGTCGATCGGCCAACCAATGCGATTGAGTCCACGGACCAGGGCATTGCGCCTGCGTTCATATCGTCCCACAATTTCTTTCACACAATCCTGCGGGCCGTTCAAGGCGATAATACTGGCAATTTGAATGGGCTGGAACATGCCATAATCCAGGTAACTTTTGATCTTGGTCAATGCGCCAACGACTTCACGATTTCCGACGCAAAATCCCACCCGCCAACCCGGCATATTATAGCTCTTCGAGAGGGAGTAAAATTCCACCCCAATTTTTTTGGCCTCCGGTATTTGCAAAAGGCTGGGAGCCTTGTATCCATCGAAAACGATATCGGCATAGGCCAAATCATGAATGACCCAGACCTGGTGTTCCAGGGCAAACTCCACCACCTTTTTGAAAAACTCCAGATCAACTACGCGAGTCGTCGGATTGTGGGGAAAACTGATGATCAACGCCCTGGGAGCCGGTTGTGTTTGCTTAAAGGCCTTCGTCAGATTCTCAAAAAAATCCGAATCAGGGCTTAATTCAACCCCGCGCACCTCGCCACCCGCAATAATCACACTGTACATATGAATCGGATACGTGGGAGTCGGCGCCAGAACCACATCACCCGGTCCCACCATGGCCAGAGCCAAATGCGCCAACCCTTCTTTCACTCCCAAGGTCACAATCGCTTCCGTCTCCGGATCTAAACTGACCTGGTAATTGCGTTGATACCAATCACAAATCGCATGGCGCAATTTCGTAATACCGCGTGAAGCCGAGTAGCGATGATTTCTCCCGAGGCGCGCCGTCTCAATCAATTTGTCCACGATGTGACGGGGTGTAGGCTGATCGGGATTGCCCATGCCTAAATCAATAATATCTTCTCCTCGTTTCCTGGCTTGGAGTTTTAATTCCTGTACCTGAGAGAAGACGTATCCTGGCAGTCGTTGAATTCGGTAAAAAGGTTCCATTGTTAGTGTAAAATGACGAAACGTCCTTGATGGTTGGGGAAGGGATTGAATAGAAAATCGTACGATTTAATAGAGATTTTATTCTAGATGAGGGGACGTGACCAGTCAATTTCGGAACACGGGATTTTTCAAAAAAGTCTCCAATGCTTTCCCAACCCCTAACCAGGATTTACCTTTATTGCAGGGGGATTTTCCCTTTTGCCATAATGGGGTCCTAAGAAGTTGATCCTTTACTCTGTCTTGAAAGGACCTGAATGGCACGCCTAGGCGTCAATATCGACCATGTCGCCACGCTCCGCCAGGCTCGTGGCGGACATGAACCAGACCCCGTTATGGCGGCCTCGTTGGTCCATGTCGCCGGGGCGGAGGGAATTGTGGTGCACCTCCGGGAAGACCGGCGGCATATTCAGGATCGGGACTTGACCATTTTGCGCGAAACCGTCCAGACCCACCTCAATCTGGAAATGGCAGCGGAAGACTCCGTGGCCAAAATTGCCCTGAATATTAAACCCGACCTGGTCACCCTCGTACCGGAACGGCGGCAGGAACTCACCACGGAGGGTGGGCTGGACGTGACGGAGCACCGGGACCGCATCCAGGCCATGGTGCAATTACTCCATGAAGGAGGTATTCCCGTCAGCCTGTTTGTGGATCCTGATGTCAATCAAATTCGCGCCGCCCACAAAGTCCAGGCAGACTATGTGGAACTCCATACCGGCCGGTACGCCAATACCCGTCGTCAAAAAGAGGAGGATGCCGAGTTTGACGCGCTGGTTCAAGCGGCCAGACTTGCGGCTAAATTAGGATTACGCGTGAGCGCGGGACACGGGCTGAATTACCGGAATACCAAGCGGCTGACCGGCATTTCCGAAATCGAGGAATTCAACATTGGGCATAGTATTATCGCGCATGCGGTGTTTGTCGGACTTGAACGGGCGGTCCGGGACATGAAACTCCTCCTGGCCTGATGTCCAAGAGAAGAGGCCATAATCATCAATTTCCCCGTGTGGTCATCCAGATAGATTCACCACTCAATCCGAGGACCTTTCAATTCACGAATGCATTCCCGGCACATCATACGAATTGGTTTTGTACGGTTTATTCTTTAACCAACCATCTCGCTTCTTTGATCTGATCCGCCTATGTGGGTAGTCACCGCTGCACAGATGCAAACGCTTGATCGGCGCACGATCCAAGAAGCCAAGGTTCCCGGCACAACCTTGATGGAACGGGCGGGCACCGGTGCAGTGACGCACCTCATACAGACATGGGGAGCCCCTAAGGGGAAAAAAGTCGTTATCCTCTGTGGCAAAGGCAATAATGGCGGAGATGGACTGGTCGTGGCCCGGCTCTTACAGAAAAAAGGGGCAAAGTTGAAAGTGGTCCTGATGGCTCCACTCAACGAGCTGAGTCCTGATGCAAAGATCATGTATCGCCGACTGAGCAAGATCATTCGACCTTCCCTTTTCACAGTTAATCCTCCGGTGGAAACGCTGCGTTCTTTCACGCAAGACGCGGATCTCCTGGTCGATGCACTTCTGGGAACCGGGCTTTCTTCATCGGTACGCGCGCCCTACACATTCGCCATTGAAGCCATGAATGCTTCACCGGCCTTTACCGTGGCCATTGATATACCTTCCGGATTAGATAGCAATACCGGAGCCACATTGGGAGTCGCTGTCCAGGCCGATCTGACGGTAACCTTCGGATGCCCGAAGCTCGGCCTGTTCCTGAGTTCGGCCATCGATAAAGTCGGAAACATCGAAGTGGTCGATATTGGCATTCCCCGGAACTTTGTGGCGGATGCGAACCCCTACATTCACCTTTTGTCTCCGGAGATGATGCGCCCTCTCATTCCGCCTCGCCCTCCGTCCTCGCATAAGGGGACCTTTGGGCATGCAGGGATTGTGGCCGGGTCACCAGGGAAAACGGGGGCTCCGGCCATGGCTGCACTAGGGGCACTGCGTGTTGGAACGGGCCTGGTGACCGTGGCCACACCTCAAAGCGTTTCACCCATTTTGGAATCAAAGCTTCTGGAAGTCATGACAGAACCCATGCCGGAATCTTCCCAACATCTGCTGGGAATGGAGGCCTGTCCGGCCCTTCTGACATTCGCAACTCATAAATCAGCCCTGGCTTTCGGCCCTGGTTTGGGCGTATCTCCGGACACAACAGAGCTCTTGCGTCATCTCCTCCCTCAACTGGAGGCACCCTGTGTTCTGGACGCCGATGCCCTCAACGGCTTGGCACACCACAGTCAGGTATTTTCAACGATGAAACAGCCTCCCATCCTGACGCCCCATCCTGGAGAGATGGCCAGACTTCTGGAAGCCTCTTCCTCCAAGCAGGTCAATGAAGACCGCATCGGTGCGAGCAGGCAATTTGCCATGCAACACAGGGTGATTCTGGTGCTGAAAGGGGCTCGGACCGTCATTGCCGAGCCCCATGGACAAGTGGCCATTTGTCCGACAGGCAATCCCGGCATGGCTTCCGCAGGGATGGGGGATGTGCTGACCGGAATGATTGCCGGTTTGTTAGCTCAGGGCTTGAGTGCGTGGGATGCGGCCAGGGCTGGGGTCTATCTGCATGGGCTGGCAGGTGATCTGGCCGCCGCAACAATCGGTGAACCGGGACTGATCGCCGGAGATGTGATTACCGCCATTCCCCAGGCACTGACCCATACACTTACTCACTAACAGTAACGCGTTAAACCTGACTGACTCTCCAACCATGTCTCAGACCTCAACCGGCGATTCTCTTCAACTACGGATGAAATCAGTCCAGGAGACAATTCAATTCGGAAAGCGGTTAGGCCAACAGCTAACAGGAGGGGAGGTTCTGGCCTTAACCGGTGACTTAGGAGCGGGAAAAACCGTTCTGACTCGTGGCATTGCGCTCGGATTAGGAATTCCGATGGATCAGGTGAGCAGCCCCACGTTTACCCTCATTCAAGAATACAGTGGCACTATCCCGCTCATTCATGTGGATGTATACCGTCTTGAGAGGCCATCGGAAATTGCCTCTTTAGGCTTAGAGGAGTATTTCACTCCAGGTACGATTGTGATTATTGAATGGGCAGAGCGGTTCCCACAGATATTGCCCGCAGACCACATTGCCATTCGCTTGGAGCATGGAGAAACAGAGGATATCCGCCTTTTGAGCGTATCTGGAACCGGCCCCAGAAGTATCCGCATTGTGGGCAACGTACAACAAGAATGTGAGAACCGGAATTGATGCAACACCCTTAAGCGCCTTTGGCATAGCCAGGACGTGCGGGTGGGAAAACTCGACGAGCATTGTTTGAGCGTAGGGAGTCAGGTAACCACCTCAGACCAACCACGAAGGAAGTGAAACTCCCCGCCCAAAGGGCGGGGCTTCTTAAAAACCTAGAAGAAACTCTTGCCTTCGCTTTGCTCCGGGCTGCCATTCATCCTCATGCAAAGCAAGGGGCTTTCTGGCAGGTTCAGTAAACAGAAGCAGAATTTTCAAGAGTTTCCGGCCACATCCAACGAAGAGCAAAACGAAACAGCCTATTCCGATGAAAGACCAAGATCTCTCCCCGCTCATGCGCCAATTCCAGTCGGTTAAGGCTCAGCATCCTGATGCCATTGTGTTTTTTCGGGTCGGGGATTTTTATGAAATGTTTTTTGAAGACGCAGAAGAAGCCTCAAAGCTCCTTGGCATCGTCTTAACGGCACGAGGGAAGGTCAAAGGGGAGGCCATCCCCCTTTGCGGAGTACCCTATCATACCTCCACCGGATATATCGCGAAACTCTTAAAGGCCGGGAGAATTGTGGCCTTGTGCGAACAGGTCGAGGACCCTAAGCTCGCCAAAGGGTTAGTCCGCCGTGAAGTCGTCCGGGTC
The DNA here is from genome assembly GCA_029865515.1 of Nitrospirota bacterium. Classification (GTDB taxonomy): domain Bacteria; phylum Nitrospirota; class Nitrospiria; order Nitrospirales; family UBA8639; genus Nitrospira_E. Next base: position 579 of record JAOUGQ010000179.1, on the reverse strand, counting down.
TATACCCCCGGCACTTTGTATGATCACGAATTACTTCCTGCGCGAGAGGCCAATTTCCTGTCGGCGCTGTTTTACACCCCTCTAGTCTCCTCGGAGAATAACCCACGTGAGGATCGCTTTGGACTGGCCTCTCTGGACCTTTCAACCGGCGAATTCTGGATTTCCGAATCCAGCCTGAAAAATTCTTTCCAAAGTGTGGTGGACGAACTCGTCCGCATCGAACCCAAAGAAGTCATCTTTCCTGCTCGACTTCAGGAGGAAATTGCGCCGGTTCTCCAACCCTTGCCCATAGCCCGTTTCGTGCCTCGTGAGGCAGCCACCTTTGACCTTGAAGCGAGCAAGGCGATCCTCACCAGAACCTTCGAGGTGAACCAGGTTGAGGACCTCAAGCTACACGGCCTTCGGCCTGGCCTTCAGGCAGCGGGTGGACTTCTAGGCTACCTGGCTGAAACTCAACCAACACTCACCCATGCCCATATACGCCGGCCATGGATTCGGCTCCTTGAGCATGAAATGCAATTAGATCAGAGCACCCTTCGAAATTTAGAGATTCTCAAACCCGTATCCGAACAGCGCCAA
>JAOUGQ010000178.1 GCA_029865515.1 Nitrospirota bacterium | reverse complement strand
CCCAGGATATCCCTCAATTCCTGAAGACTGGGTGAGCTGGGTGAGATTGATAAAGATGGCCTTGCCCCAAGGTTATTCCGGACAAAACCACGTGAGTCCACCCATGAACATTCGGGGGGTACCGGGGACAAAGTGAATATCAGAAACGCCACCGGCGGGTTCTCCGGGAAGACGGGAGGCATAATAAAACTGTGCCTGACGCCAATCGGTATCGGTCAAATTGCGAATGCTGAAAAAGGCCTCCAGGCGTCCGGTTGGAGGTGTAACGGGAATTTTGTAACGAAGAATCAGGTCGAAAATCGTAAAAGGTTCCAGTTTCACCCTGTTATCTTCCGTGCCGGCGCGGCTTCCCACGGTCAACATTTGCAACGTTCCGGACAGGCCAATCGGTAAGCGGGTGGTTACCGATGAAAACGCGGTGAACTCAGGCGCCAAAGGGACGGAATCTCCTGTGTTGCGAAACTCGGCATGGGTATAGGTGATGTCTCCACGAATGGAGAACCATTCCAGCGGGGTGATTCTTGAGCTGAATTCTGTTCCCAGGCGACGGGTCTTTCCCCGCCTCTCCGTCGTCCCTTCATCTCCTACAAACACCAGTTCGGAATCAAGATCCAGCAGCCAACACGTGGCCAGAAATTCCGACCAGGACCACGGGCGGCTCCTGAGCCCGAGTTCATAACCGATGGCTCTAGGTAAGGTGTTGGCGGATGGATTCTCCACGACATCCCGCGCATCATTGCTGTGAAAACCGGTTCCAACATTCAAGAAGAATTCCGTCTGGTACCAGGGACCAAACACGAGATTGGCTTTCCCGCTGGCGATGGCATTAGACGCTGTCCCGTTTGGTCTGACCGAACAGCCGGTGCCGCAACGATCATTCACGTTATAGGTGAAGATGTCGACCCGGCCACCTCCCACAAATCGCAGCCAGGGAAGGAATTGAAGGTCCAACTTCAGATAAGGGGAATAGGAGCCTTCGAAAATGTCTGATTCCTGTGTGATAGCCAGGGACGAGCGTTTCTGCTGAGTGCCCAGACGAACCTGAATCTTGTCGAACCGTGTCTGAAGTCCGGCCGTCATGGCGCCCTCATAATCGAGCAGTCGGAAAATTTGGCGATAACCGACATCACTTCCTGTCAACCACCGTCGGTCCGTCTGTTCAATGCCGTCACCATTAACCGGATCGTTGAGGTAAAACGTAAAGTTAGTGAACAGGGACAGGTAGTAATATTGAGCCCACAGTCTGGCGAATGCGGTCCCGCCGCCGGGAAGGTCGTAATGGTAATCCAATCGACCGGTGCTACGCACCGATTTGCCCCCTTCTGAAGGATCGAGGGAACCAAAGCGGTCCACTCCACCGGACCTCACTTCCCGCAAGGGTAGCTGGCCTGACCCGTTCCATCGTCCGTAATAGTGGGTGAACGTCACACTGAGTTGGGAGGTCGCAGAGGGGTCAAACGTGAGTTTTGCCAACCCGTTATATCGGGTATTGCGATTAACAAAGTCGTATGGACCATCGGTGTAATAAAATTCTCCGGCAAAAAGGGTGCGGAATCTCTCCTTGGTGGGAGAGGTCATGAACAGATGGCGTTGAGTGTTGAAATTCCCGCCGCCGGATTGTATGACGGTCTGAGGAACCCATTCACGGGTGACATAATTGGCGGCGCCGGCGGTGGCAAAGTCACCATATTCCACATGGTAAGGTCCTTTTTTTACGGTAATTTCCTCAATGGTTTCGGGGATTATGAAATTCAGGTCCCCGTATCCCTGTCCGTGCGCGTGGCTGCGCATGTTGATGGGCATCCCATCCACGTGAAGGGCAAGGTCAGTGCCATGATCGGCGTCAAACCCCCGTAGCAAATATTGGTCGGATTTTCCGGCGCCTCCGGAATGTTCCAAGGTAATAAGGCCGGGAGCCAACCGTAGCAAATCTGCAGGACGCCCTTGGGGTTGAAGCAGGATATCCTCGTTCAGAATGATTCGATTGGATGAGGCAGCAATAGGGCGTTCTCCCCCGACCTGCACTTCCTCCAAGACCGTGACGTCCTCCTGGTCATGGCCGGATGCCGAATCTACCCACAACAAGCCGAGCAGGAAAATTGATGGTATGCACATCGCACGCTGGAGAGAGAAAAGGTGCTGATAAGCCATCGGGTTGCCGATGAGGGGGAGAGCGGGGCACAAACATCAATGCGTTAATAGCACGAAATATAATTTCGTAGCACGCCTTATAGCTGTGGTCGAAAAAGAAGTCAAGCGAGAATGGTGTTATGGAAGCGGGTAGAGAATAGGGATGCGGGACGTGGCAGATAGGATGCAGGTCGCGTATGAGAGGTGGCTGGGATGAGGAATGGAAAGTCGCTATTTGACCGCCTTTCCGGTGGTGGTCATCGTGAGCTGTCCATGCTTGACCCCTTTGGTTTTAATCAGCAGATTGGCCAGGTCGATGAGGGCTGCACTTCGTCCTCTGACTACAATGACTTCCAGACAATGATCGTGGTCCAAATGCACATGAAGGTTGGAAATGATTTGCTTCCCGTATTCATGTTGATGGTGTGTCAATTGTTGAAGCACATCTGATTGGTGATGGTCATACACCAGAGTGATGGTGCCGACGGTTTCCTTGTTCCCGCCCCATTCTTCCCCCACCAGTTGATTGCGAATGAGGTCTCGAATCGCTTCAGAACGGTTCTGGTATCCCTTTCGGGTGATGTGTTGATCAAAGGCGGCAAGAAGTTTTTCTTCCAGTGAAACGCCAAAGCGGACGAGTTGGCTCATCGTCATCCTCCCTCCGGATTCGTGGGTTTGGTCTCATATCCTACGTGCTCCTGTATCGAAAGACAATTTGCGGGAACAGCGTATCGATGTCTGTATCAGGAGGAGTCGATCGACGTGTAACCCGGGGAGCGGACTAGAGCGCGAAGCGCAGCCTATTTGCCTAAAGCCCGGTCGAGGTTAAATGCCGCGCTGATGAGGGCGAGGTGGGTAAATGCTTGCGGGAAATTGCCGAGGGCTTCCCCATGGTGTCCGGTTTCTTCAGCAAAGAGGCCAAGGTGGTTGGCGTATCCGAGCATTTGCTCAAACACGAGACGGGCTTCTTCTAAGTACTTCCGGTCCCCTTGCCCTGCGCGGGTCATCGCCTCCACGAGCCAAAACGTACAAAGATTAAAGGTCCCTTCTTCCCCATCGAGTCCATCCTGAGTTTCCGTTAAATTATACCGATAGACCAGTCCATTGGAGACCAAGCCTCCCTGCTCCGGCTTACGGTTGATGGCATCCAGAGTACTAAGCATACGGGGGTCGGTAGGGGACACAAAAAACACGAGAGGCATGATGAGATTCGCCGCATCCAACGTAGTGCTTCCATAGCGTTGAATGAAGGCCTTGCGCTGCGGATCCCACCCCTTGGCCATGATCTCTTCATAAATAGCATCCCGGGTTTTCAACCAACGGTCCCGGTCCGCCGGGAATGACCGTTTGTCGGCCAAACGCAGTCCACGGTCCACGGCCACCCAACACATGAGTTTTGAATAGACAAAATGTTGTTGCCCGCCTCGCATTTCCCATACGCCTTCGTCAGGTCGCTGCCAATGGTCGCAGACCCAGTTGATCATGCGCCGAAGATGTTTCCACAGGTCGTACGAAATCGGGTTGCCATACTTATTATAGAGATAGACGGAGTCTAATAATTCTCCGTAAATATCGAGTTGGAGTTGGTTGTACGCGCCATTCCCCACTCGAACGGGTCGCGATCCACGATAGCCCTCGAGATGGTCCAGGATTTCTTCGGTGAGTTGGTGGCGGCCGTCGATGCCATACATGATCTGAAGGGATCCGTCCGGATTCAATTCATGACATCGGGCTTCCAACCAATGCATGAAGGCAGACGCTTCCTCCGTAAAGCCGATGCGCAACAAGCCGTATAAGGTAAAGGCACCGTCCCGGATCCAGGTATACCGGTAGTCCCAATTACGTTTGCCGCCAATGCCTTCAGGAAGGCTGCAGGTGGGAGCGGCCACCATCGCGCCGGTTGGCTGAAACGTCAATAATTTGAGGACGAGGGCGGAGCGATAGACCATTTCCCTCCACCGCCCGGTATAGGTGCATTTCGATAGCCAACGCCGCCAATAGTCGACAGTTTGTTTAAACAAGTCTTCCGCGTGAGCCTCGGGGCAAGCGGAGGAGGTTTGAGTGTGGCCGAATTCGATTTCCTGCAAACAAAAATCGACTTCTTCGCCTTCCTGGAGCGTGAATTCAGTGACGATCATGTTGTCGTCCTGCTGAAGAGGAATAGTGGCTCCAAGCCGAAGGGCCAGAGATGGGGATTGAAAGTATGCCCCGTCTTTGGTGAGGATCAACTGATGGGTATCACGACCATAATTAAACGCTGGACGGCATTCGAGCCGAAAGGTCATTGATTTTCTGAGGGCTTGCACCCTGCGAATCAATCGGTGAGGGGTCCCATCAGGGGTTCGTAAATCGATCGGCATAAAATCAATCACGCGCCCAATACCGGCGGGAGTATGAAAGCGGGTCACGAGAACATTGGTGTCGGGCCAATAAAATTGTTTGGATTTGACGCCATCGGGAACGGGAGCGATCTTGAACCGGCCCCCCTTGGCATCATCCAGGATGGCGCCGAACACACTTGGAGAATCGAAATGGGGAAAGCAGAACCAGTCGATGGATCCGTTCATGCCGACTAGCGCGGTCGTCTGCATGTCCCCGATCAATCCGTAATTTTCTATTGGCTGATACGGCATGAGTGTCTTTTCGGTTCGAGAAGCTCGAACATTGAAGGTGGATCAAGTGGGAAGGACACGCTGCCAGAAGTCATCTCATTCGTGGTACCAGGACCCGGTGAACTCTCAAGCTTCGGTGATCAGGGGAAATGTCTACTTATACCCTGAGAACCCGAATATGGCTAGGAGAGAATATCATGTCTTCCGTGCGTTCAGAAGGGCAAGGTGGCACATGCACAGAATATCGGCTCAGTGTCCGTAAAGGATGAAAACTTGGTTAATTTCAGGTACATTGTCCTGGCCTTGAGCGGTCTTCCTTTAACTTCAAGTGATCGGTGAATTTGATATCGGTGTGGAGTGCATGATGCCAGTCTATCCACCCAGCGTGACCATTGAAGGGCAAACGTATGCCTTTCATCGCATTCTGAAGGATGATTTCTTTTCCCTTAATATCCTCTACAAAAACCAGGCGAATGAGGGGTACGTCCTCAAGCTGAGCGATTTTCGATTCCTGCTGGGCTGGGTGTTTCGTCCGGTGGCCGGATGGATTTCCAGGCGGGAATATGCGATCTATCGAATGGTTTCCGATATCCCTGGCATTCCGGCCTTAGGCCCACGATACGGGAAACGAGGCTATTTCCATCGGTTCATTGAGGGGAAAACCCTTCATGAAATTGAAAGACGTATCGTGAAACAATTCCACGTGCTGGTGGGCGATCCGGCCTTGGCCAACTATGACAAATCACTGGCGCCGGACTTTTTCGATCAATTGCTCGGTATTATTCAGGAACTCCATCGGCGGCGAATCTTTTATGCGGACTTGAATAAACGCGGGAATATTATTTGTTCCACTGAGGGAAAGCCCTATCTCATTGATTTTCAAATTTGCCTCCGTATTCCGGTTCGTCAAGGATGGCTTGGTGCAATCATCGAAAAAATCTTTCAACGGTTGATTCGGGAGGATATCTATCATCTGTATAAACACAAAGACACCTTTCAACCGCAGTTCATGACGGAGCAGGAAGGGCAGTTGGCGCAACGGTCAAACATCAACAGGCGATACCGGCAGTTTTTGTGGCAACCCTACATTGTGCTGAAGCGTTTAATCTATCCGCATGGCAGCAACGAAACTATCTGGTATAAATGGAAAATGGAAAAAGACCAATCGCCCAAAATGCCCTAGGGCCGTCTGGGGTGCCTCATGTGGTATTGCCTCTCGTTTGATTTGAATGTTCCATAGAGTTGCCCCCCTTAGAAAAAGGGGCTAGTGGGGAATAGCGTTCTTTCCTGTGAAATCCTTGTCAGATTCCTTAGGAATACTAACTGAACGGGTTGGCCTGATTGGGCATCTAGTAAAAACTGAGATCGCACCATTCAGACACTGGGCGAACCATATGCCACACTGGAATAATCCCCACCCAGTATTGTCATTCTGATGCCCCGCCGAAGAATCTGAGCCCAGCCTGAAGATGCCCCTCATCTTCTAGAACTTTTTTTTCGTTGACG
>JAOUGQ010000176.1 GCA_029865515.1 Nitrospirota bacterium | reverse complement strand
CCGCTGGGAGCGTCATTCTCGCGAGTGTCCTGCTCAAAATGGGCACCTATGGGTTTTTGCGGTTTTCATTGCCCATGTTGCCTGATGCCTCCGTTGCGTATACCCCAGTCATCATGACGTTGTCGGTCATTGCCATTATTTATGGGGCGTATATGGCGTTGGCGCAAACGGACATCAAGAAACTGATTGCCTATTCCAGTGTCAGCCACATGGGCTTTGTCACCTTGGGAATTTTTGCCTTAAATGCCCAGGGGATCGAAGGCGCGGTTCTTCAGATGATCAACCACGGCATTACGACCGGAGCCCTCTTTATGTGTGTGGGCATCATTTATGAGCGGACGCATAGCCGGCAAATTGCGGACAATGGCGGGTTGGCCAAAGCCATGCCGCAGTACGCGACATTTTTTGTGATTTTTGCATTGTCCTCGGTTGGACTTCCAGGCATGAACAGTTTTGTCGGCGAGTTTTTGGTGCTGGTCGGAACGTTTGCCTGGAGCAAACTGACGGCGACGCTGGCCGCCTTGGGCATTATTCTGGCCGCCGCCTACATTTTGTATCTGGTGCAGCGGGTTATCTACGGACCAGCCTCTTCGCAGATGCTCCCCAAATTGACCGATTTGAATATCCGGGAATTTGGCATGCTGGTTCCATTGGTGGTGTTTGTGTTTTGGATTGGCTTGTATCCAAAGCCGTTGTTGGATGTGATGCATGCGAGCGTGGCACGGGTGATTGCCTCGCAATCCACATCATTCGCGGTTCGACAGGGAGAAGTGTTGCGGGATCATACGTTGGTGATGACCCGAGAGCCATCTGCGCCTCCCTCGGTCATGTCTGGTGAGGTCACCCCATGACTCTTCCTCTCGCAGACCTTGTGGTGATCCTTCCTGAACTGCTTGTCGTGGGCATGGCGTGCCTGCTTCTGGTTCTTGATCCTATGACGCCGGCAACCAAAAAAGATCTTCTGGCGTGGATGAGTCTCGGCATTGTCGTGGTGTGCAGTGTGGTGACCATGAGCGGGTTTGGCGGGCGGGTGATGGCCTTTAGTGATTTAGTCGTCGTGGATTCGTATGCCGTGTTTTGGAAAATGTTGCTGTATCTGGTGAGTGGCCTGACAATTTTATTGTCCATGGGCTATCTCAAAGAAGAAAAGATCCAACTTGCGGAATACTATGCATTTGTCCTGTTGGCGTTAACGGGCATGATGGTGATGGTGTCGGGGGCCGATTTGCTCACGATCTACCTCGGTATCGAACTGATGTCGATTACTCTGTACATTATGGCGGGTTTCAAGCGATTCGAGGCACGGTCGATTGAGTCTTCCGCCAAGTATTTTGTATTGGGAGCCTTTTCCTCAGGCATTTTGCTCTACGGCATTTCCATTGTATTCGGGGTGACAGGGAGCACCAGGTTGGTTGAAATCGCGGCCGTGGTCAATGGGCGCGGGATTGATGATCCGCTGGTGGTCATTGCGCTCATGCTGCTCATCGTGGGCTTTGGGTTTAAAGTCGCTGCAGTGCCCTTTCATATGTGGACGCCTGATGTGTACGAAGGGGCCCCGACGTCGGTGACGGCGTTTATGGCGGTGGCTTCCAAGGCTGCCAGCTTTGCCGCGTTTCTTCGCGTTCTTCTGGAAGCCTTCGGCGGCATCAAGCCCAATTGGAATCTGTTGATACTGGTGATTTGCCTGATCACCGTGGCCTTAGGCAATCTTGTAGCGATTGTCCAGACTAACGTGAAACGAATGCTGGCCTATTCCAGTATTGCCCATGCAGGGTATGCCTTGATCGGGGTCGTGGTGGCCGGATGGGTGGGCATAGACGCGGCGGTTTCGGCCCAAGGCATGTCGAGCCTTATGCTTTATCTGGCGATTTATTCGTTCATGACGATGGGTGCATTTGCCATGGTAGCCATTTTACGGAAGGGTGGTCTGGAGGGTGAGGAAATAGAAGACTTCACCGGGTTGGCCAAACGACATAAGGGCGGCGCGTTTCTCATGTTGGTCTTTATGGTGTCCTTGGCGGGCATTCCTCCCACGGCCGGATTCATTGGCAAATTTTATCTCTTTATGGCGGCGGTCAATGCGGGCTTGGCGTGGCTGGCTATCGTGGGACTGGTCTTTGCGGCCATCTCGGCTTTTTACTATTTGCGAATTGTCATGGTGATGTATATGCGTGAGCCATCATCCGAACAGGAATTGCGTACCCGTCTCATCCTTTCCCCGCAGATATCCGTTGTGCTGGCCTGTGCCGTGGCCGGTGTCGTCCTGCTCGGCATCTTTCCTGGTCCGCTGGTATCGGTTGCCGACCTTTCCACTCTCCCCATTAAATAGGTATCGGCTTTCCCCGGTTAAATCCTTCCGGTTTTTGTATGGGGCTGACAGGGTTACTCTGTCTGTCCAAAACCCAATATCCCCATTCCGATCATCATCAGGAGTGCTCCAGCCAGACGCTCACCGATGTGTCGTTCCCGTAAAAATATAAACCCCCATATGACGGCAAAGAGAATACTCGATCGCTTGATGGCGATGACGGAGGGAACGGGTCCCAGACTAATGGCGGTATTGTGAACCAGGAGGCCTATGGCTTGAAACAGACCAATGAGGAAAAGGATTCCGAGGGTGCCCATGTGTGGAGCCACAATAGCCTGTTGCGGCAATAATCGAAGCAACAACAAAAACCCGATGGTCATGACGCTGGCAATGGAGAGGCTCCAAAAGAGAGGGGAAGAATTCTGCACCCCGATTTTATCGAAATTCGATGTGAGGCTATAGATGAACGCCACGGAAAGCATTCGCCTGGGACCCGGCTCCCGGAAGACTGCTAAGAATGGTGCCAGAAGACCTTGGTGCACCGACTGAATGTGTAACACATACGCCCCGGCCACGATACACACAATGCCGACAATGTCCTGTGTGGTGGGCACATCTCCCACCAGGAGGGGTGAGGTGATTAATAAGAAAATCGGGGTGAACGAAACGAAGGGAACGGCCAGGGATAGGTCTGAGGCTTGTAAGGCCCGCATGAATTGGAGCATGGCCAGGATATTTAAGGTTCCTCCAATGAGCAGTGCCCACCAATAACGAGGTCCCAGCGAAGGGACTGAGTCCGTGAACAGCACAATGGTCAAAAGTAATGGAATGGGAATGGCACAAGCGGCTAATGCTGCCAGCTGAGGAGAGACGGATCGCAGTCCATGCTTGCTACATAGGTCCTTCAGGGATTCGCTTATGGCAGCCAACAGGGCAAAATACATCCAGCTCATGAAGGGATCCCCGGTTTCGACGACCTGTATGCCGAAAAGATTTGATAACCGTTTGTTGACTCATGCCCTCTGTGAGGAGGGCGCTCACGGGATCTTACAAGGAATCTCTTGAAGTCTCCAATGGTTCAACCCGATGTCTCAGGGTGGAGGGAAGGAGAAATCAGAAAGGAGTTGGAGTCGTCGACCTGATAAGAAGCATCAGGAGGTGTGAGTGTTGGGGCAGTGCTGTAGCACTTCTTGAAGAGCCGAGTAGAGATGACTGAATTGGGCAGGGAGGGGGCCTTGGAGGGGTTGTGTGGGGATTGCACAGGTGGCCCCGCGAGACAGCAGATATTTGGTCAGATTCGGTTGGCCGGAGAGCGCTGCGGAATAGAGCGGTGTGATGCCAATCGCATTCGTGGCATTGATAGGCGCGCCGGAATCCAGAAGCAGGCGGGTCATGTCGGTATCTCCGGCTTGTGCGGCGATATGGAGGGCAGTCCACCCTTCCTTAAATGAGGCCTGGACCGTGGCGCCGTGAGCTAAAAGAAAAGATGCCATGCGGTGCTGGCGTTCCTGCACGGCGATATGGAGTGGCGTGATTTTTCCTTCAAGCCCATTCACGGGGGCATCGTGTTCGAGTAAAAGGTCGGCGACATCCACATGGCCGCCCTTTGCGGCAAAATGGAGAGGCGTCCATTCGGATTGATAGATGGCCTGAGGATTTGCGCCATGTTGGAGCAAGAGACCGGTGATCGTAATTTGCCCGGATCTTGCGGCGAAGTGCAGGGGAGTGGCTCCTTGTGGCGTGCGCTGATTGACGTCCGATCCTTGAGAGATTAATTGCTGAGCCAGGGAAAGATTTCGATCCTGGATAGCTTGAACGAGATCCGGTGATTGGGAGCTGTTCCATCCTGATGACAACACATAGGATGCAAGAATCCCAAGAGATAACCCCACATATTTGATGATTGTGAAACCAGGTGATTGGGGCATGAGGGGCGTGTGTGTTTGATAAGAGGGAATTGGACCAAGGGGCTCAGTTGTTATAAGGGCTAGGAAACGTCAAATGAGTGACCGATGCCATTCCCCATTTGAAGGGGAGGAAGAGCGGACTATTTCATGCTCCACGCGGGTTGTGTCGGGAATCCATCCTGCCAAGTCTCAGGTAGATTTCCGCTTTCGTTGGAATGCCTGAGTGGATGAGGGATGGATGGAAACGGTGAGGGGCGTGAGCAGGTTGACTCTTCGACTTCCCTCGACCTTTCTGGCAAAGGAGGGAAGATGACATGGCTGTGGTGAGAAAAATGACGGGGAGAAGAGATTCGGCCTTACGAGTAAATGCCTGGAGAGAGGATGGGAGAAACGATTATGTTTTGGCGGCGAGGAGTTTTTCTTTTTGGATAGTGAATTCTTGTGGTGTCATGATTTGCTTTTCGACTAAGTCACTTAATTTTTCCAATTCATCAGCCACCGACGCTAATGGACGTTCTGTTTCTCCCTGGGCGGGTTCGGTCCGAAGGCCAGCGTGTTGATCGGCCTGGAGTATCAAGCCATCCAACACATAGTGCCAATGTTTCGCCGTACTCAAGGCCTTTTCATAGAGGATGCCACCCTCTTTGGTTTCCATATCGAGGAAATTCACAACATGGAGCGGATCATGTTCATCGTGGATCAATACGATGAGGTCGATTCGCTGGTTGTCTTTATGGGAAGTGGTTGCCTGCCAACTCTTGATCAGTCTTTCCACGTTCGAGTGCATGAGCTTTTGAAACGAGAGGAGTGCTTTGGGACCTGTTCGTAGCCCTTCCCCAAGGATTTCCCCGTTTTTAACCAGGAAGTTACCAACCAGGCCTGTAATAGGAAGCAATCGCGGTGGGAGCGCTGGAGTGTTCAACAGGCATATTTGGAGGGTCTGGTCGTTGACAGCAATACCTCCCAGCCCGTCATGGCTCATGAACATTTGTGATGGGATAAAGCTCGTGCCCTGGATTGGCTTCTCTTGCTCATGTTTGCCCGAAGGACTCATGCTCATTGTGAGCACAATGGCCCCAACGATCGTACACACCAAAAACACCAAAATTATCAGGGTGACATCCATAAAATATCCTTAAGACCGGGTAAATCCTTACAGTACCATTCGGTTTTGAGAAATGTCGGTCTTCATGTTTGGTTGAGTTGATTCCCACGCGCCGGGGTATGGCGGAATACGAAGTCCGGTGCCATTTTTCCGTCTGCGTTCGGAATGAAAAAGTTCATTGTTGAAATCAAGAGAGGCAGGAGTTGCCCAGGATGATGACATCGCCAAATACATGAACCGGCCATAGGTATACTCTTTTCGGCAGGATCGGCTGTTTGCTTTATAACGTTCTCATAAAGAAAATTTTGCATATAAAAATAAAATTCGTGAAGCGAAAAAAGAGTCCATGAAGGTTTTTCAGACAACAAACTCTCTATCTTCTTCATGGGGAGAGGCGTAGGGAGTAGGAAAGAAAAAAAGAGGAGATGTGGCGCTGGTTTTTACTGTCGGATATGGAAGATTCGTTGAAGTTCCCTAGGTCATTTGGTAAGCTGACTTTCCCTTTTCTTGTAATCATCAACAAATCATCGTGACAGGAGAATTTATGGCACGGCTGGGAAAAGCCCTGATCAGCGTATCCGATAAAACCGGTGTGGAGAAAATGGCCAAGGGCCTGGCGGCGCTTGGAGCCGATATTTTGTCGACAGGGGGAACCGCCAGCATGCTCCGGGACGCCGGGGTGGCTGTCATGGAAGTGGCGGAATACACCGGATTTCCTGAAATCATGAATGGGCGGGTGAAAACGTTACATCCCAAGATTCATGGTGGTTTATTAGGGCGTCGCTCGGTTGATTCCCATGTGCGGCAAATGCAAGAGCAGGGGATTGAGCCCATCGATGTGGTGGTGGTCAATCTCTACCCGTTTGAGTCGGCCATCGCGAAGCCTGGCTGTACGTTTGACGAAGCGATTGAAAATATCGATATTGGTGGACCGTCCATGCTGCGCTCGGCGGC
>JAOUGQ010000177.1 GCA_029865515.1 Nitrospirota bacterium | reverse complement strand
ATGGATATGGAAATGGTGCAATATCACCCGACGACTCTCAAGGGCAAGGGGTTATTGATTACCGAAGCCGCCAGGGGTGAAGGGGCCTATCTCCTCAATAGCAAAGGCGAGCGCTTCATGGAACGATATGCCCCCACCATGCTGGAGCTGGCCTCGCGTGATGTCGTCTCCCGCGCGGAACAAATTGAAATCAATGAGGGACGCGGCATCAAAGGGTGCGTCCTGCTCGACTGCCGGCACTTGGGGCGGCCGTTTCTTCAGGACCGTCTCGGACAAATTTACGCCGAAGCCAAAACATTCGCCAATGTGGACCTCGCCGAAGAGCCGTTGCCCATCAGGCCGGGAATGCATTACCAAATGGGAGGCATCAAAACCGACACCGAAGGCCGTTGTTGGGATGTACAGGGTCAATGGAAAGGCCTGCCGGGGCTCTTCGCAGCGGGGGAAACGGCCTGCGTCAGCTTGCATGGCGGCAATCGACTTGGCGCAAATTCGCTCCTGGATACCGTGGTGTTTGGACGCCGGGCAGGGCAGTGTGCCGCCGAATATGCCAAAACGCTTCCTCCTCCCACCATTCCAGAAAGCGCCATGGAAGCAGACAAACAACTGGTTGCAACCATCTTGTCACGGGAAGGATCTGGCGAGCGGGCGGCCACCTTGCGATTGGAAATGGGCACGACCATGAACAGGTATCTGTCGGTGTTTCGTGCGCAAGAGGGCATGGAGACGGCCGCGCTTCGCCTTCTCGACCTCAAGGCACGTTGGCCGGGCATTACCATCCAGGATAAAGGTCAGGTGTTTAATACCGGCTTGGTCGCCGCACTGGAACTGGGATTTATGTTGGACTGCGCGGAGGCCATCATCATGGGTGCACTCACGCGAGAGGAAAGCCGTGGGGCGCACTTCCGGACGGATTTTCTTAATCGTGACGATGAACAATGGCTGAAACATGTGTTGCTCTATCATACGGCAGATGGTCCTCCACGCGTTGAGTATTTGCCTGTAACGATCACCCAATGGGAACCCCAAGTCCGTGTCTATTAATTGATAGGATGGGCTCTCAGCGCTCCTTCAAGACCTTTGGTGCCATGCGAGACACACAAATGAGACTTGAGAGCGGTACAATAGAAACATAAAGCCGAGAAATCAGCCCACTTAATGCACACCACCCTTCGCATACGCCGTTTCAATCCCGAGCACGATCGTCCCTCCCCGTATTATCAGGATTACGATGTGGAAATTGATCCCTCCGACAGTGTGCTCGATGGTCTCATTAAAATCCGCGAAACGATTGATGATTCCTTGACGCTCAGGTGTTCCTGTCGTGGCGCGATTTGCGGGTCTTGCGGTATGCGGATTAACGGACACGCCACGCTGGCCTGCAAAACCAAAATGATCTCGGTGGCATCCGAAGGCGAGCCGATTCAGGTTGAACCCATGCATAACATGCCGGTCATCAAAGATCTCGTCACCGACATGGCGCCATTTTGGAGCAAAATCCGGCAGATCCAACCATGGCTCCAGCCCCAAGGGCCACCTCCGGCCGCAGAATACACCGCCCCACCAGAAGCGATGAGCCATTTAGCCGGTGTCATGAGCTGCATCATGTGCGGGGTCTGCGTCTCCGACTGCACCGTCCTGGAAGTCGACAAGAACTTCGTCGGCCCGGCTGCTCTGGCTAAAGCGTATCGCTTTGTTGCCGACCCCCGGGATGCCTCCACCACACACCGGCTCGAACATCTTAATCAGCCTGGCGGCATGTGGGATTGCACACGATGCATGGAATGCATTCAAGTCTGTCCCAAAGGGGTCGGCCCCATGGATCGCATCATGTCTCTGCGCGCCAAAGGCATGAGGGCCAAGATTCCTGCCACATGCGGTTCCCGCCATGCCGAAGTTTTCATGGACATTATCAAACACAAAGGCATTCTGGATGAACCCATGCTGGCCGTCCGGACGTTCGGACTGAAACATGTGGGCAGATTACTCGGCATGATCCCCACGGTCATTCAATCGGCCCTCAAAGGGAAAGTACCCCTATCGGGTCCCCTCCACCGCCCGATCCCCGGCATCCAGCACATTCAACGCTTGTTCAAACGGGGGAGGACCAAGTCATGAAATACGCATTCTTCCCCGGTTGCGTCTCCAAGGGAGCCTGTCCGGAGCTGTATCAATCCGTCATGCAGGTCTATCCCAGACTCGGGATTGACTTGGATGAAATGACGACCGCCGCCTGCACGGGTGCCGGCGTGCTTCAGGAAAAGGATTTAAGACTGGGGGATGCCCTGAATGCACGCACTTTTGCGCTGGCCGAACAACAAGGCCTGCCCATTATGACCATCTGTAGTACGTGCCAGGGTGTGATGAGCCAAGCCAATCATCGTCTTACTACCAGGGCGGACTATCTTCAGGAGATCAACGGCCTCTTGAAAGAGGAAGGGCTGGAGTACCGGGGCACCACAAGCATTAAACACTTTTTGTGGATTTTATTGGAGGACGTGGGAGAAGACACGCTGCGCCGCAAGCTCACCACGCCGTTAACGGGGTTACGGGCCGCACCCTTTTATGGATGCTACATTCAACGCCCGACCGAAGCCCTGGGAATCGATGATCATCCCGACAGGGGAAAATCGCTGGAACGGATCATCGAAATCTTAGGAGCGGAGGTCGTGGACTTTCCCGGAAAAACACGCTGCTGCGGCCTTCCTATTCTCACCATCAATGAAAAAAATTCTCTCACGATGGTCGCCACCCATACCCGGGACGCCAAATCACACGGAGCGGATATCATGGTCACCCCCTGCCCGCTCTGTCATTTGAATTTAGACGGCATGCAGGGCAAGGCCGCCAGTCAGGAACGGACTTCCATCGATCTCCCGATCCTCCACCTTCCCCAACTCCTGGGACTCGCCATGGGGTTGGATGCCAGGAGCCTCGGATTGAAACGAAACCTCATCTCTCCTGAATCGGCTCTGGCAAAAATCGGCATCGGGCTGTAATTCTCAAAGATTGACAGGGCAATACGTTCCCACTTCTCCTCCAATGCAACTAATAAAAAACCTTCAGGAACATCCGAAGGAGCCACACACCATGAGTACAAAAACCCTAGAATATTGAATCAAGTCTTAGCACTTTCTCCCGTTGAAAAAGCGAAATTAGTCGACTGTCTTCTCTCAAGCCTTGATAAGCCAGATAAGGAAATTGATAGTCTTTGGCGAGAAGAAGTAGAAAAAAGACTTAAGGCATATCAGTCAGAAAAGCTGACCTCTGCATCCCTCCATGAAGTTCTGTCAAAATACCAGAGCTCATGGAAATTCGGCTGTTAGAAAGCGCCGAAAAAGAACTCAATGAGGCCGGCACCTCTTACCATTCAGAACAAGCAGGGCTAGGTGCCGATTTCATCGTCGAATTTGTCAACTCCCTTGAACGAATTAAAGCCTATCCCCAAGCTTGGCATCCTTTTTCCGAAAACACTCGCCGCTACCAATTACGACGATTCCCTTATGGAATCATCTCGCAAATACTTGAGAATGAGGTTTTTGTCGTGGCCATTTCCCACCTGCACCGAGAGCCTGGATACTGGCAAACAGAGATTAATATCGTGGTCCAGAACACCCAGGATCATCCTGCTGTTCTTTAGCTCCAGTTGCTCTCCAAGCTTAACGCGATCGCATGGATGCCGAATTGAGGCACCCAATGGCCGTGCTTTCGATAATCATCTTCCCAATACTGCGGCATCTCCATATGCGTCACAACATGATTGGCGTATAAACCACGGAACACCGGGTCTTGGGTGTGCTGAAAAAGTGTCCACAGGCCCCAACTCCGGCTGAAGTTCAGACCGGCCGAGTGAGCGGTGGGAAACATGGTCAAAGGAGATAGTTCTCTACAACCGTGTTGATGTGACACCAGCCATTTGGATGATTCTTCAGGTGGCAGAATCGTCAGCAGTGCCCGGCCTCGCTGCATCGCCGACGGAAAAAATTCATCTATTGTATGGTCAAGAGAAGAAGGGCATTCCTGATCAAGGGGTAACAAGCGGGTTTGCGTAAACGCCCTGAGATTTTCGATGAGCTCCGTCTCCCCCTTCCATGTTCCCCACTGCCAGAGATTCAGCAGAGGCCAGGAGAGATTCCCGTATTCCCGTCGTTGCGTATGATGTATCACCCCCTTATCCGATAAGGAAAAAAGCCAGCGTTCCAAACGCGAGGCCATTTCCGCGGCCAACGGAAGTAAATCGTCTTTGCCCCAGCCTTGCTCACGCTCCTGCGCAAGCTTGAGAAACCAGGCAAAGCCATAGGGCAACTCGTGATCCAATTCCCCTCGTTTAAGCGAGGTCAGCTCGGCTTGCAAGCCATCGGGCTCCAGCGCAGCATCCACAACCCTGGCCCACCGGGTTTGACCGGTCAGCCTGGCGGCGGTTAACAACGCGTAGGCGCCATGAACACTGGAATGCCAATCGATGCACCCGCAGAACACCGGATGCGTCGTATCACGCCTCAGAAAACTTTTCTCCACTGCCGCAGCCAATACACACAAATATTCCTGCCGTGCGGCACAAAATGACTCCCATTTCCGGGATTGTGGACCTACTGGTGGATTCCCCATCAAACCCTTTCCCTCCTCAAATAGTAATTTAAAACATCCCATTCTCTCCCGCAAAGTGATCCTTGCCCTCACGGGGTTTCGTTTTTCACTTGGCCATTTTGGAATACGCAAACCGTTGAGGAATCTGCTACACTTCGCCGACGCACGGAAATTTCCCTTACATAGGCTTCAACTTTTTTCATGAATTTTGATCCAGCCATCGCCGCTCAACAAGCTCTCCACCACGCGGAGGAAGAAGGAGAACTTGGGAATCTTGAGTCGGATATTTTAGAAGCCGAGGAGATCTTTTCCACTGATCAAGGGCCGGAAGCCAAGCAAGCCTTTGATACCCTTCAGGAATTGGGAGCACAGCTCCCGCAGGCCCAACACCTGCAGGAATTTTTGATCTACATCACCTGGCAACAGGTCACGGAAGGACCCTTGGCCCGCTATTTTCAACAGGGGCTGGAATTATGCGATCACTTTCTTGATCGTTTTGGTAAGAAGATCGAAGGCACGACAACCCACCAACAAATCCTTGCCATTCGGGAATCATTTCAAGGCGGGTTAGGGGTTGAGGAAGAACATGCCATCCCTGAATTTGATGAAGATGCGTTTCAAGGGGGAGATTAAACCACCACCACACGATCCTGAAAGGTTTCCCATCCATTCCCATGTCCTAACCGTTTCCTCATCCAGGCCTGCCTGGATGAGAGCCGCAATCCTTTCTATGTCTCCGAAACAATCCACGACATTCAGCACGAAAAAATGGCCGGTTCCAATGGAAGTGAAAGCCAGTACCATTGAGGGCCGTGGCTTATTTACTAAAGTCCCGTTGCGGCACCGGCAAAAAATCGGCGAGTATGAAGGGGAACGCATCACCCGACGAGAAGGGCGAAAGCGAGCCAAAGCCCAAAAGTGGATTGCCATTGTCGAAGTGAATAATGGGAAGTCGATCGATGGAGCCAAAGAGACTTCAGGGTTCCGGTTCATCAATCACTCCTGCACACCCAATACCTTCATGAGAATTCTTGGAGAACGGGCGGAGTTTTATGCCTTGCACCCCATCAAAGCCGGAACCGAACTCACCCTCGATTATGGCGACTCCCATCACAACGGAAAACTCCCCTGTACCTGTGGAAGCCTAAAATGTCGACGTTTTCTTTAGAGAAGCCGGTACGCCTTTTCCCCAGTGCGTGCGGACCCGCTCGCCTCGATCCGTGCGGTTCAGCACAAAATTCTTTTGACTTCGACGTTCCGCTTTCCAAAATCCGTTATCCATCGTTTCCTCTCTCATGAACGGGTTGAAATCCATCCCCATTCCCTCTACCCATAACGCTGGAACATATCTTGCTTTCAATAGCCACCGCACTCCAACCCATCTCTTCACAACGGTGAGGCAAGAGGATGGTTCGCGGAACACACAAGGCAATGCAAAAGAGGCAGAGCAGTCGCTTGCTGTCTATAACGTACCTTTCCATATGAAGAAGGCTTTTCAAAAATTAGACTTTCCACCTGAATCTGTTTCTCCTATTCCCCGCCACATACCTTTCAGCTTCTGTTACAAAGATGAGTGAACACACAACCCTCCCGCTAATTTTTGGGCTCTCCCCCATGGTGGTGGCGACTGCCATATTTTTCATCACCTATGCCATCGTCATCAGCGAAAAGATCAACCGGGCCATTA
>JAOUGQ010000175.1 GCA_029865515.1 Nitrospirota bacterium | reverse complement strand
TGAGTAAAAATGAGGATAGAATGAAAATAGGCTTCAGGATAGCGCCGTGGCCATCTGAAGGCGGTAACGAAAGGCGAACCATACCAACAACCTTTTTCGAATGCTAGAGGCATGCCTCCTTGAGACTTACCCCCGATTGGAAGACAGAAGCGCTAACAGCACCGCATAGCGACAACCTTTGCCAATCCCGATAAACAGAAGCGATCCAAGCCACGTCATTCGTAACCACCCCGCCGCGATGCACAGCGGATCACCAATAACCGGGACCCAGGACAGAAGGAGCACCGGACTTCCCCACTGGCGCACCCGTTCCACTGCCCGACGCTGAGCAGGCTTCGACAACTCGGTAAGCGGGTACCACCAACCGATGAACCACCCCAAAGCCCAGGAACTCATTCCACCCAGGGTGTTGCCTGCTGTCGCCGTTACCAACAGACTCCAGGCAGGCAGATCTCCCTGTGCCGCCAAGACCATGAAGACGACTTCGGAGCTTCCGGGTAAGACGGTTGAGGAAAGGAACGCACTCAGAAATAAGCCTAAGAGGGAATACTCTTCTCCGGTCATAACGACTTAGATCACAATTTATCCTTTGCGAGGCAAATCGATTGAAATTTCAAATTCGCATCGAAGGTAATCTGAAAGGTCCCTTGAATCCCCTGATACGATAAAAACGGACGAAGCACTCGGGCAGGAAACTGGATCGTACGACCATCGATTGACTGTGCCACCACATATTCCACCACCCCCTGGTAATAGGCCTGGAAGCGTTCGGGAGAGATCTTTAACCTCACGGTCACCGTTTGCATACCACTCCACTTGGATTTAAGCTCAGAACGAAAGTGCCTTCCTGTATCTATTGAGATGTGATGTCGAAAGACACTTTGTGAACCCCCTCTCGAGTGAAACTAGAGAGAAATGACGGCACCAGAAAGCATTCAATCTGGGAGGCTGTCAGTGACGAGACATCGTCACTTAATTGTATCGGGTTAAGTCAGATTATTCGATCATATAAGACAAAGAATGAGTCTCTTGAACAAAAAAGATCGTGGAATCCGGCCAAACCCGGGGTCAGCATAGTCAGGCACTCTCATCCTGAACAACCACCTAGCCTACCGCGCTTCTCTCATGTTATGAACAGTCACGATTTCTGCTCCAGGACGGCTCTCCACACTTAACCGTTTTCCTGGGGTAAAATATGAAAAACGGTCTTATGACCTGAACGTACATTCCACTCATTGATTCCAATCATGCCTGATTATCGTCAAGAATTATCCACAATCCGGGAAGCCCTACTTCTCGCGGGTGATCAAATAAAAAAGATCCGCGGTGAAGGGTTGACCGTCAAAATCAAGCCAGACGGATCGCCGGTAACCAATGCCGATCTGGCAGTCAATCATATCCTCCAGGCGGCTTTGTTAACCGTGTTTCCCGATGATGGCTGGCTGTCGGAAGAATCGCCGGACGACGTCATCAGACTACAGAAAAATCGGGTGTGGATCCTGGATCCCATTGACGGCACCAAGCCCTTTATCAAAAGCCTGCCACAATTTACCATCTCGCTCGCTCTCATCGACCATGGACAGACCTCTATCGGGATTATTTTCAACCCGGCCACCCGGGAATATTTCTGCGCAGTTCGTGGTGAACGCCCGACATTGAATGGCCGCCCGATTCAGGTCCGCCAGACCACCAGGCACCGATGGTCCTTCCTGGTCAATACCGGCCACATCAACCGCGCCATCATGCGCACATGGCGGGAAACCGCTGATTGCCGCACCATCATGGGTTCCATTGCCTATTCATTGGCACTTGTGGCAGCCGGACAGATTGACGGGGTCATGAATATCGGAACACAAAATGAATGGGATATCGCCGCCGCTCTCCTCCTGGTGCCAATGGCAGGTGGGATCGTCGTGGATAAGGATCTGAAACCCATTCAGTGCAACCAACCCAATCCCTCTGTCAATGGCATCATTGCCGCTCGCCCTGATGCCATGCCGGTCATTCAGCAATTTCTGAATGTCCTCCATCCCTAGCCAGACCCTGTCGGGGGGTATCCTCACTTTTCCATTGCTCTTTTTTCACAAAATTTTCCTGAAAAGCTGCACCATTCCCTTTTCCACACCCGGACCCATGTTGGCAGGGTGGCATCTCTTGTGCGGGTGATTGTTTCATTTTTTATACTGCTGAATGCGGTTAGGTGTGTTTAGTGGGCCACCTGGTCTGATCGATTCACTCCTTGTCATTTTTTCATACATCAATGTTGTTCCCATGCAAGGGCTCCCTCCTTCCGGCCCTGTCTCCCGAGAGCCCACCATAGTCCGAAACCTCTTAATCTCAGAGGGGATTCAACCGAAAAACAGACAAGCCACCACACTAGATCTGTGTCGAGACCACATGACATCCTTCAGCAGGCTGAAGTGTGGGAAGTCTATTTCGACAAAAAAGATGGGCATGAGATTATGCGCGGAGCCGTTAAAAATACCATTAAAATTCTCACCATTGAGGATGATACCGCTCAGGTGGAAGCCCTCAAAGAAGCGCTGACGGTGGCCCAGATCATCTGCGTGGAAATCCATGAAGCCGCCGACGGCGAGCAGGCCATGACATTTTTAAACCAAGAATACCCTTTTATGGATGCCCCGCAACCCGATCTCATTTTTCTCTCGAATCATCTTCCGGATATGTCGGGGGAGAATATTATCAAGGGGCTTCAACGCGATCGACGCTTACAGAACATTCCGGTAGCCTTGTTTTCGGAAGAGCCACCGCGTGGATCGGAGGGGTTTTCGTTTCCCTCCAACTGCCATATGTTCAAACGACCGGCGACATGCGATGAGTGGATTTACGTGTTGCGATGCATTGAAGATGTCTGGGTCACCCTCTTAAACATGGCGGGGAAACCCCATATGTAAGAATACCGTGTTAGTTTTTCGCCCTTTGCTTCGCTTGCCTTGCCGATTTCCGGTTGCCACCAGCCACCATCTGAAATTCATACAGCCTCGATTCCAAGGGACCATTGAACAGGGGAATTTTCCGTGACGGCGCTAAATGAATGAGTTTAGGAAGACGCGAATCGGCCGTGAGCACATAGACCCGCCAACCCGCAAACCGCTGCTTCAACAGATCTCCAAACTTGGGATACCAATCCTGAAGCTCCAACCGGTCTCCCATCCTCACGCCATAGGGAGGATTGGTAACCAGAAATCCTTCAGGCGCAGGAGGGGTCACGTCTAACACGTCAACCTGGCTTACTTGAATATCCTCAAATCCCAGACCTTGAAGATTTTTTCTCGCCATGGCCAACGCATTCGCATCGGCATCATAGCCAACAATGGAGACAGCAGGACCGTCCGTGGTGGTGGATCTCATGGATTCCTGACGCAATTGCTCCCAGGCGGTTTGATCAAAATTGCGCAAGTGACGAAATGCAAATTCCCGACCGGTGCCCGGGGCAATCCCTTTGGCCATCAACGCCGCCTCAATTAAAAATGTGCCCGCTCCACACATGGGATCAAGCAAAACCTGGTCACCAGTCCAACCGGAAAGCCTGAGGATACCGGCTGCCAGGTTTTCCCGTATGGGCGCTTCTCCCGCCACCTTGCGCCATCCACGTTTAAACAACGGATCTCCGGACGTATCGAGATACCACGCCACATGATCCCGATCGACAAAGACCACAATTTGAATGTCAGGCTGGCGTTTATCAACCTCGGGGCGTGACTGTGTCGCCCGAACAAATCGGTCACAAATCGCATCTTTCACTCGTAGCGTCGCAAAGTCCAGGCTCTTCAGTGGTGAGTGTTGCGCGATGATGCGAACTTTAATGCGGCATTCCACGGGAAACCACTCCGGCCAGGGTTGACTGGAGGCGAGGCGATAGAGGTCCTCCTCATTCCGGTACCAACCCTGCCCGACACGCCACAGAATCCGGCTGGCAATGCGACTTTCTAAATTGAGCCGGTAACAGAGAAGAAAAGGCCCCTGACATTCGATGCCACCAGGTGTCGCCCGAACTTCTTTGGCTCCTAATTCTTGGAGTTCCTGGCTCAACACGTCTTCTAACCCGCGCGGACATGTCGCGAAAAATGTTTCCATAACAGTCTGACTCATTCAGGGTGTATCAGGTTTAGTTTGAAAGAGTTTGGCGGTTCGGGGTGGTGGAAACGAAATCCAGCATGATCTTCGTAATCGACCGTGACACCCTCAATCCGTCGCGCACACGAGCGATCCATCGCAATGGTTAATCCTTCAATCTCTAAGACCGTATCATCCGGCTTCATGGCCGGCTCGAGTGTAATGGAAAAAATGAGCGCGTGATCATCTTGGTCACGAATCGCTAACCGAACAAAGGGATCTTCGGGATGCTCCACAATCAACGCGTGTAATTTCACCACAGCAGGCTTTGTGAGATGAATCATGCCCTCTGCCCTTGATATTTTGGCCTATCGGAAAAGAGACGCCCACGGCCTCGCCGGGGATCGGTCTTCTTGCCCATTGGGTATCGCCACCTGACAATCTTCATTGAGTTCATGAGATCAAAAGCTTCTGCACCGGTTACACGTTGTAGACTTCCGGATTGACGCAGTGCGGAAGCCCCTCTCCACGCAAGCCGGCAATGATATTCTCTGCGGCCATGCAGGCCATTCTGGTCCTTGTCGCGACAGAAGCACTCCCCAAGTGCGGGATGATCAGGCAATTGGGAAGTGTGACTAGCGGGTGCGAAGCCGGGAAAGGCTCCGGATCTGTCACATCTAAGGCCGCACCGCCAATACGCCCATTCGCCAAGGCATGATACAACGCCTCGGTATCAACTACGGCTCCACGAGCGGTATTGACCAGAATACTTGTCGGTTTCATCACTCGAAATTCAGCTTCACCGATCAAATGATAGGTTTGCGGGGTCAACGGCACATGCAGACTCACGAAATCCGACTGGGCCAATGCCTCTTGCAGATCAACATATTTCAATGAGGAGCCCGACGACTGATCCTGCCTTGCCCATGGAGAAAGAACCTCCCAGTGAAATTCATGTGGGGAAGAGGGCGGAACGCCAGGTCCTGATGAGGCGGAAGCGCTAGGTGATCCACTGTCGCCATGAGAGGACCGCACGGCTAACACCTTCATCTGAAATCCTTGTGCACGCCTGGCCACAGCCTGACCGATCCGGCCAAACCCCACAATGCCCAACGTCGCACCACACACATCCTGCCCCAGCAAGAGATCAGGGCTCCAGGTGGTCCACCGTCCCTGCCGCACATAATCGGCTCCTTCCACAATCCGCCTGGCTGCAGCCAGGAGTAGCGCAAATGCCAGGTCCGCGGTTGTTTCAGTCAAAATACCCGGCGTGTGCCCGACCGCAATACCACGAGCCGTGCATTCTCCCACGTCAATATGGTCATACCCTACGGCCATCGTGCTAATCACCCGAAGCCGTTTCCCGAACTGCAGCATCTCCCGATCAATCCGATCGGTCAACAAACAATACAGCCCCTCCGCCATCGGAAGATGATCCAGCAACCATCCCCGGTCAACCGGACAATCCTGTTCCCAGCACACCAGATCGGCTTGTGCCCGTAACTGATTCCAGGCTTTTGGAGGGATTCGTCGCGTGACGACAACCTTTGGAAGGAGCATTCCTACCCTCTCTCACCCTGTTGAGAACGACTGTTGAAGAGACGAAAGGCTTATTCTTTACCAGAACAGCACCGACACCACAAACACCAGATAACACAGCCCGTTGATGACCAAGTGAATGGGCTTCACCGCACCCCGTCGCACCACCCAGGTTAAATAGGTCGCAGCCACCAACGTCATCGCCATCCCCATGAGAATTTCATGTTGCGGCACCCAGGCGGTCAACATAATACCCAAGGCCGGCAGCAGACTCCCTTGAAAGACCATCGCCCCGGTGATGTTCCCCACCGCCAAGGTATCCCGACCGCGCCGGATCCAAATAATGCTGTTCACTTTTTCGGGCAATTCCGTCGCAATCGGAATAATTAAGAGGGAAAGGGTCAATGCGGAAACACCCCACCGGGGCGCAAGGTGTTCAATCCCATGGACAAATCCTTTGGCCCCCAACACAATCAATCCCAGGCCACATCCCAATTGGAACAAGATGGTGACTAAATTATCGGGAAACCCAATTTTGGTTACATAGAGCGGATGGTCAGCCTCTGTGCCATGTCCATCATCTACGAGATCCGCTGAAGATCGAATAGTTTGATACAGATACACCACATACAAGCCAACGAGCACAACCCCGATGACCGGCCTCGCCCACCCCCAC
>JAOUGQ010000502.1 GCA_029865515.1 Nitrospirota bacterium | reverse complement strand
GACGCCCATTAATTCTTGAATTGTGGTCTTTCCCATCAAGACAATCGGCTTAAACCGCATCCGCCGGGCAATAGTCTGCCCGAGAACCTCTTCACCTTTTCCTCCAATCAGCACACACCGAGCAGGAGGAGCTCCAGAACGTTCTCCTGTAATCCGTTCTACCAACGTATCCCCAACCTCAGCAAAGCGTTCAGGCATCCACCGCTTGGCGGATCCATAGACAGAACCTGGATTGATCCCAATTAACATGTTATCGGACGAAACACATACGTCGGGAAACTTTCTGGCACACGCGGTTTTCACTTCAGGAGAAAGAAAGAGTTGTGGTCCACAATTTTCACCGGCAGAGTGGGTCATAGCCATCACAAGGCGTTGATAATACCGGGTATGATGCAAAGCAGTCAGATCCGGCCTCGGAACACACTCGGACAGAAGGTAACTCCGTCCATCCGATGCATATCCAATGCGGGAAGGAATCCCCGCTGCCCAGGCAATGACTGCGGCTTCAAACGCATTTTGGAATAACACGGCCCGATCAAATTGCTTTCTCCTCACCAACCGAACAAGATTCAAAAGCCCAATGAGGCCCTTATGCTCAGATTGATGAGCATATATCATCACCTCATCCACTCCGGGATGGCCACTCAACATTTCCCCAATGATCGGCCGGGCCAGGATCGTCACCCTGGCATGAGGAAAATGGTTCCGCAAATCCATGAGAGCCGGAAGGCACATCACGGCATCACCGATCCAGTTGGGCACCCGAATAAGTATATTAGTGGGAGAAGACCTTTCCATAGCACTATGACTAATCATCCAGAGCATGCCTGAGCTGCCACGCGTCTATCTTAATGACAGATGCCATGAAGCCGTTCTCGTATCTGTGCCTCGCCTTGTGTCATGTTGGCTTGCACTTCCAGCGCCCACAGAGGGTCATCGCTTCGAAGAAACTCTCGAAGTTTCAGTGCATCTTTTTCTGTCGTGACGACAAGATCGCTCCCAAATTTTTTCATTTTCCGACAAATCTCTTCCACATCCTTTTCAGAATAGGCGAAATGATCAGGGTACCGTATCTCAGCACCTACCTCCAAACCACAAGAGATGACACTGAACCGAAAGGAAGAGGGATTACCTATTCCGCTCACGAGCAAAAGAGATTTATTCTTGAAGGAATCAATTCCTTTGGTCATACCCGTAGGAATATGAATCAAGCATGTCGGTGCGATTTCCATAAGTAAGGGGGTAATGGACTTTCCAAGGCATTGCTCGATTCGTGTCTGAAGAGGTTCTACAGATAAAACACTTTCAGTTCGACTGAAAACAATCGTCGTGGCCCATTGGGCGGCAGACAGAGGTTCTCTCATCCGGCCGGCCGGCAATACCTTCGTCAATCCCTCAATATCGGTGGCATCAAACAAGAGAATATCCTGATCTCGATGCAGCGGGAGATGCTGAAAACCATCATCAAGAAGAAAGCAGTCGCACGCAGCTTGTTCCAGCACCCAGCATCCAAGGCGATAACGATCCTTTCCAACTGCCACGATGGCCCAGGGGCACTTTTGAGCCATCAACACGGCCTCATCTCCCGCTGTACGCCAATCGGCTTTCAGGGACATTCCATCCGACACCAACATGTTCACTGCCGAGCCTTGCCTTCCATACCCACGGCTTAAAATAGCAACCTGTTTTCCCTGCTCATTGAGCCGGGATGCCAGCCAGATCACCAAAGGGGTTTTACCCGTCCCCCCCACGGTCATGTTGCCCACGCTGATCACCGGTTTCGGCAACCTGTGTTGAGGAAGCCAGCCACGTTGGTATCCAATCCTTCGTAATCCAGCGATCGCTCCATAAGGAACGGCACACCACAGGAGAATCCATGGACAACGCCGGTTCAACCAACCCCAGAGTCGTACAAGAAAAGAATCGCACGAAGGAGAAGTCGCATTCACGAAAGACACGTCAAGCGGGCCATAGTCTAACACTCATTCCAGCCCTCTAGGGAGATTGAGGGTTATCGGAGAATTTCTTGCGATTTAACTGAAGAAGACCCCGTC
>JAOUGQ010000501.1 GCA_029865515.1 Nitrospirota bacterium | reverse complement strand
ATTTTCAAGTCATGAGCCGTTTGTTGATGTGCGCGCCGGATTATTTCGGCATCGAATATGAAATAAACCCGTGGATGCGGATATCCAATCAATCCAATGGAGATTGCGCGAGGACCCAATGGCAGGAACTGACCCGGGTTTTGGAACAAGAGATCGGAGCCAAACTGGAATTCATGAAACCTGTGCCGGGCTTACCCGATTTGGTGTTTACGGCCAATGCGGGTGTCCTCCATGGGGGCAAGGCCGTTCCCAGCCGATTCCGCCATCCTGAACGGCAGCGTGAAGAACGCCATTTCATTGATTGGTTCACCAGGAAAGGCTATGAGGTCATCATCCTGGATGCCGAACTGTACTTTGAAGGCGCGGGGGACCTCTTAGGATTTCCGGAATTCTGGTTTGGCGGCTATCGGCAGCGAAGCGACATCCGGGCCTATGACAAGCTGTCGACGATTTTTTCAAAAAGAATTCTTCCCGTGGAACTGGTGGATCAACGGTTTTACCATCTGGATACCTGCCTGTGCCCCTTAACCGGTGGAGAGCTGTTGTACTTTCCTCCTGCCTTCGATGCCTATGCCCAAACCGTGATCGCGTCTCATGTGGAACAGAATAAACGATTTGCCGTCCCACCATCTGAGGCCGAACGGTTTGCCTGTAATGCGGTGTGTGTCGATCGCCACGTGGTGCTGCCGACCGGATGTCCGGAAACGATGACATGGTTGAACCGACATGGCTACATCCCGCACCCGGTTAAACTGGACGAATTTCTCAAAGCCGGCGGATCCGCCAAATGCCTGACTCTGGCGTTGGACTAGCATAGTAAAAGCCGCCCACCCAATCATCAGCCATTTTCGAATTAGTCATTCCAGTTGCGTGTCGGCCCCAATCTCTTTGACAATCCGATAAGAGAAGATTCCCATCAATCATGATTAAAGACGGCCCTTGTAAGGCATTCTTCTTGTCAAGATTCACCAATTGGGATATTCTGCATCTATGTCAGATGATCAGTTATTAGCCCGCATCACGATTGATCCCCACATCTGTCACGGGAAACCCTGCATCCGAGGGCTCCGTTATCCGGTTGAATGGCTCTTGGAGCTGATGAGCAGTGGAATGTCGACCCAGCAAATCCTGACCGACTATCCCGACTTGGAAAAAGACGATCTGTTGGCCGCCTGTGCGTTTGGCGCTCGTTTGACCCGTATTCAACGGATTGAACCGGTGGTGGGGTGAATTCCTGATCGATGCCCAACTTCCAATACGCCTCGCTAAAGAACTAACGGCCGCTGGACACGATGCCCTCCACACCGAAGACCTTCCTAAGGGAAACCGAACTCCCGATGAGGAACTAGCAGACCTGGCCGCCCGCGAGGATCGCGTCCTGGTCACCAAGGATAGCGATTTCGTAACCACCTTTCATTTACAGAAAAGCCCACCCAAGCTGTTGCTGGTTTCTACCGGCAATATCAATAATGACAGCCTTCTGCACCTATTCCTCGCTAATAACATTCACTTAGAGGACGCCCTCAGTGAAAATGATTTTGTGGAACTCAGTCGCACCGCGCTCACCATTCACGAGTAAATGTAATGGCCCATGCGGAGAAACTTCAGTAGTTGCTGTCCAGGTTGCCACCTCCAACGGCGGTGAAAACCCGCCCTCTACCGACTCTCCCGCGCTGATTGGGTTATATGACATCAAAACATGCCTAGATTAACAGATGCGATGCCATCACATGAGTTATGCTAATTTTATGATTTCTTATGAGAGCTAAGCATTCTTAGATATGGGAAGCACACAATGACCCAACCAGAACAGTTCTACTCCTTGGGTGACGATGACGCTGTTCAACGTCATATTCGGACTGAGCGTGAGCGTGGGAAAAAATTACGGAAGACCCCATGGTGGAAAACGCAAATTCAATCAGGGGTCTGCCACTTCTGCCAGAAAAACGTCGGCGCAGATAACCTCACCATGGATCATTTGGTGCCATTGGCCAGAAAAGGAAAAAGCACAAGAGGCAATGTCGTCCCGGCCTGTCAGGCCTGCAACCGCAACAAA
>JAOUGQ010000006.1 GCA_029865515.1 Nitrospirota bacterium | reverse complement strand
TGCTTTGCATGGGGATGAATGGCAGCCCGGAGCAAAGCGAAGGCAAGAGTTTCTTCTAGGTTTTTAAGAAGCCCCGCCCTTTGGGCGGGGAGTTTCACTAACGAGTACTTAACCCACTCTGGTTGGTCCAATTGGACTGATTGACACGCATACAAAAAAAGGACAGACGATGGTTCCTCATGTCTATGGGGTGATTTTAGCCGGGGGAAGTGGCACGCGGTTTTGGCCTTTGAGCCGGGAACGATTTCCTAAGCAATTGTTACGGATCTTAGGAGAAGGGACCTTACTCCAGCAGACGTTTGAGCGTCTATTGCAGAAAATCCCTGCAAATCGGATAGCGGTTGTCACCAACGCCGTTCAAGCGGACTCCATCAAGCTCCAGCTCAATCAGTGGAAAGATGAGATAGCCGGAAATGTGATCCTCGAGCCTGAGGGAAGAAATACCGCCCCTGCTATCGCCCTCGCCGCTCTGCAATTGATGTATCAAGATCCTGAAGCCATTATGGTGGTTGTACCGGCAGATCATGTTGTGAAGGCCTCCAAGAAATTTATGCGAGCCGTGCAATTTGCGTGTGAATTGGCGGAGAAGAGGCATCTCGTAACGTTTGGAATTCACCCGACCCGCCCGGAAACGGGTTATGGCTATATCCAGCCTCTGAACCGACGGAAGGTCGGGGCCAAAGGCAACTTCATCGGGTATTCTGTGGCACGTTTTGTTGAGAAACCCAACTTTGCGACCGCTCAACGGTATTGTCGATCAGGGAATTACTTTTGGAACAGCGGAATTTTTGTCTGGAAAGCCTCGCAGATTTTGTCGGAACTGGCCATTCATCAACCGGCATGGTCCAAGTTACTGATAGGTCTTCAACGCCGGATGGGAAGCGAGGAATTTCCCGCTTGCCTTCGGAAAGTGTATGCCAAAGTCGAATCGCTTTCCATAGACAACGCGGTGATGGAACATTCTACTCGAAGCGTTGTGGTGCCGGTAGATTTTGGTTGGTCGGATGTGGGGAGTTGGAGCAGTTTGGACGAAGTCGCGCCTCTCGATAAAAATGGAAATGTCCGGAATGGCAATATTATCGATCTGGGGAGTCGTCAATCGGTGCTGTTTGCGGATCGAAGGGTTGTCGCAACGATTGGCCTCAGTAATATGGTGGTAGTGGATACGCCTGATGCCACCCTGGTTTGTCCGAAAGATCGGGCCCAGGATGTCAAAGCGATCGTCCATCTCTTGAAGCAACAGGGAGCCTCTGAACACTTAGAGCATCGAACTGTGCAGCGTCCTTGGGGTGCCTATACCGTCATGGAAGAGGGTAAAGGATACAAGGTGAAACGTATCGAAGTCGCTCCGGGAAAACGGCTATCGCTTCAGCTTCATCATCAACGCAGTGAACATTGGGTGGTCATTGCGGGTACAGCCCGGGTGACGCGAGGTGAGGAAGTCTACGATTTGCAGGCAGGAATGAGTACGGGGATAGCCAAGGAAACTCCTCATCGCCTAGAAAATCCTGGTCAGGTCCCTTTAGAGATTATTGAAATTCAAAACGGACACTATTTAGGGGAAGATGATATTGTCCGAGTTCAGGACGATTTTGGCCGGGTACGACCGGTCAATTAGGATTCTGGGGGAAAGAAACCGGATGGGAATTTTTCGAGAATATGATATTCGCGGTATTGTGAAACAAGACTTAGCCCCAGATGTGGTTGAGCGAATAGGCCGTGCATATGCGACGTTGGCTAAAGAACGTGGTGTTCGCACGATTACGGTGGGCCGGGATGGACGCTTAACTTCATTAGCGCTTCGGGGTCATCTTGTTGCCGGACTGACCGGTTCAGGAATGAATGTGGTAGATCTTGGACTGTGTGCGACCCCTTTACTGTATTTCTCGCTCTTTTCCTGTGATGTTGAAGGGGGCATCATGATTACCGGCAGTCACAATGCCGCAGAGTATAACGGGTTCAAGATGTGTGTGGGAAAAGAGGCCCTGTATGGGGTTGATATTCAAGAGCTTCGGAAAATTTACGAAAGCGGCCGGTTCGCATCCGGGAAGGGGACTGTCTCAGAGCGACCGATTATTCCTGCTTACCGCCAGTTTTTACAGGAACGCTTTTCCGCGCTTAAGGGCTGTGGTCTCCGGGTCGTGATTGATTGCGGGAATGGGGCTGCGTCCCTCGTTGCCAAAGATGTGCTGGAGCAATTGGGATGCCACGTCACGGGATTGTATTGCGATCTGGATGGTCATTTCCCCAACCATCACCCTGATCCCACTGTGATGGATAATCTCAAGGATCTGATTGAGAAGGTGAAGGAAACCGGAGCCGATGTGGGAATCGGGTACGATGGTGATGCCGACCGAATCGGGGTGATTGATGAACAGGGACAAATTTTGTGGGGCGATCGGTTGTTGCTCCTCTTTGCTCGGGATGTGTTGCTTGAAAATCCTGGAGGCACCATTATTTCAGAAGTTAAGGCCTCTCAAGGGTTGTATGACGATATTCAAAAACGTGGTGGACGGGGAATCATGTGGAAGACCGGGCATTCGATCATGAAAGCCAAAATGAAAGAAGAAAAAGCGTTGCTTGCCGGAGAGATGTCAGGGCACGTGTTTTTTGCTGATCGCTATTACGGGTATGACGATGCCATTTATGCCTCTTGTCGGCTTATCGAAATTCTTGTGAAGCAGAAAAAACCGCTGTCCTCATTATTGGCAGATATTCCGCAAACCGTCGTGACACCCGAGATTCGAGTGGATTGTTCAGATGATCAGAAATTTTCGTTAGTGGAGGCGGTGAGGGAACGTCTGAGAAATGTGGCCAATACGCAAGATTCCAAGACCTCAGCCTTACCTATCCGTGAAATTATCACTATTGATGGCATTCGTGTCCGTTTTGATGAGGGGTGGGGTCTGATTCGAGCCTCCAACACTCAACCAGCGCTGGTCCTTCGTTTTGAAGCCTCTTCACAAGCTCACCTCTCTCAGATCCAGGACTATCTGGAAGGCCAACTTTCAGCTGTCAGCGGTAGCAGCAGCACCTAAATCTTAGCTGACCATCCATTCCTTTTTCATTCCTTTTTTCTGTCCGTTCGCTTTCAGAGCTTTTACCTGACGGTCCTTTGCAAAGGCATCACAACCCAAGCCAATGATCATGAGATGACTGTCACATGAAAACCTCCTGTATCAACCAAGGCAGTTGACATTCTTGCGTTTAGAATATGCACAATCCAATAGCCCAATTTCTGGGGAACGTGCGTTGCTCCTTTATGCGGAAAAGCATATAATGAGAATCCACTACGACCCCTTATGGATCACCTACGGATGACTCCGCGCCTTTCCCTCCCTACTCACACATTTCGCGAACAAGGGTCCATTCCTGGAGCCACAGGAGAATTTTCCCGCATCATGCTTCAAATTGCCCTGGGCGGGAAGCTGATTGCTCGGGATCTCAGGAAAGCCGGGTTGGGTCAGTTGCTGGGTTCCACAGGGTTGACCAATGTGCAAGGGGAAGAGGTGCAAAAGTTGGATGAACGGGCCAACCAGATTTTTCTGGAAGTCTTTGAACATCAGGAACTTGTGAGCACGCTGGTTTCAGAGGAAATGGAAAAGCCCTATCTCATCAAAGAGGCCAATGGGAAAGGAAAGTATGCCGTCTTTTTGGATCCATTGGATGGCTCGTCGAACATTGATGTTAATGCACCATTAGGGTCGATCTTTTCTATTCATCGACTTCCCGGTGAGGGGTTTCCGGTTTCTGAAGAAGTCTTGCGAAAAAAAGGGTGCGAACAAGTTGCGGCAGGATATTTCTTGTATGGGGCCAGCGTGCTTTTGGTCTACACCTGTGGCCATGGGGTCCAGCAATTTACGCTGGATCAGGAGGCTGGAGAGTTTTTTCTGTCAGCGAATAATCTTCACATCCCAAAGCGTGGGAAGATTTATAGTGTGAATGAAGGCAATCACCAAAAGTGGTCTTCCGGCACGAAGAAATTTCTTCACCATCTTCAAGAGCTTGATAGCCAGACAGGGAGGCCATACTCCAGTCGGTATTCCGGGTGTTTCGTAGCCGATGTGCATCGAGTGTTGTGCAAGGGTGGCTTATATATGTATCCCGGAGAACAGAAGAAACCGGACGGGAAATTACGGCTCATGTATGAAGCCGCCCCATTAAGCTTTCTGGTCGAACAAGCCGGTGGACTGGGGAGTACGGGGGTAGCGCCTGTGAATCAAGTTACCCCGCAAGCCCTTCACCAGCGAGTTCCCTTGTACATTGGAAGTCAGGACGATGTACGCAAGGCTGAAGAGTTCCTTCAGTCTGAATCAATGACCTAAGGGAAGGAGAATCTCTTATGGTTTTGCGAATGATGTTTCTCGTCGTTGCGATGGTTTTAGGCATGGCATTGGGATGGGGCGCTTCTGACGGGCAAACCGCCATGCTCTTGATGGGCGTGGGAATCGGGGCCGGAGTGGGGATGATGATTCTGGCTGCTGAACAACGGTTGAAGGTTGCGCCTTTGCCGTTAGTCTTGTGTGGAGGAGGGGGATTGGTCGCTGGGCTGCTTGTGGCGGGCCTGATTGCCTTGGTCACAGGGCCGGTGGCGCGCTCCCCTCATTCGATTTTTTCCATTTTGGCGAGCCTGATGACTTTCTTGGGGGTGCCTTATTGGGGATTGACCATGGGGATACGGTTCGCCACGGAAGGGTGGTCCCCAACAGCTCTTGCTACTGGGAATACGGAATCTGTCAGTACCAAGAAACTGCTTGATACCAGCGTTATCATCGATGGTCGTATTGCGGATTTGTGCGAAACAGGTTTTATTGAGGGGACGCTTGTGGTTCCGCATTTTATTCTTCAAGAGTTACAACATATATCCGATTCGTCTGACGGATTAAAACGGGCTCGTGGAAGACGAGGGTTGGATATTTTGAATGTCCTCCAAAAAATGAACAACATCAAGGTGGAACTGGTAGAAGACGATTTTCCTCATGTCAAGGAAGTGGATACGAAGCTCATTGAGTTGGCTAAACAGATGGATGCGAAGGTGCTGACGAACGATTTCAATCTCAATAAAGTGGCAGGGATCCAGGGCGTCAAGGTGCTTAATATTAATGATCTGTGTAATGCGCTTAAACCGGTTGTCCTTCCAGGGGAAACGATTCGTGTCTTTGTCTTGAAAGAGGGGAAAGAGGCAGGTCAGGGTGTGGCTTATTTAGATGATGGCACCATGGTGGTCGTGGACCATGCCAAACGATGGATCGGAAAAAATGCAGATGTGATTGTCACCAGCGTTCTGCAAACGAGTGCTGGACGAATGATCTTTACCCGCCTGAAAGAGGAAACCGAACACGAGGAGTTAAGTTTCTCGCGTGTTTAATTCTGTTGTGGCGGTTGTTCCCGCCGCGGGACTGGGAACCCGCATGGGAGGAAATACTCCCAAGCAATATCTGTCTCTTGGGGGCCTGCCTCTTTTAGTGTATTCACTCCGGGTCTTTCAACATCTCGAGAGTATTTGCGACATCATTCTCTCCGTTCCAGAATCTGACCTGGAGTATTGCTGGCGTGAAATTGTGAAACCCTTTGGTCTCGAGAAAGTCACGCAAGTGGTGGCGGGGGGAAAGCGGCGGCAGGATTCTGTCCGGAATGGGCTTGCTGCAATTTCTAACCCACCTGACGGAGTCTTGGTTCATGACGGGGTCCGTCCATTTATTGATCAAAAGGTTGTCTGGAATGTTATCCACTGTGCAGGGCAAACAGGGGCGGCCGTGGTTGCGATGCCGATCCATGATACGGTGAAGCGTGTGGATCTTTGCGGGATCATTCAAGAAACGCTCAAAAGAGAAGAACTGTGGCAGATTCAGACTCCTCAGGTGTTTCGATATGATTGGCTGGTTGAGGCACACCAAAAGGCCCAGCAACATCAATGGGATGTTACTGATGATGCGGCCCTCATTGAACGGATGGGGTATCCCGTTTCCGTTGTAGAGGGGAGTTGTTTTAATATTAAGGTGACGAAACCGGATGATCTGGTATTCGGAGAAGCGATTTTGAAAACCATGGAAAGTCGATTGTGAAATCTCAGAACAGTAGTAATCAGGCGTTTCTTCTTTCAACGACACTTTCAGATTCGATATGAGAGTTGGTCAAGGATATGACATCCACCCTTTACGGGAGGGCCGTCCCCTGATTTTAGGTGGCATTACTATTCCCCATTCCCAGGGGTTGGATGGCCATTCTGATGCCGATGCTCTGACTCATGCAGTCTGCGATGCTATTCTGGGTGCCTTGGGAGAAGGTGATCTGGGGACACGCTATCCGAGCAACAATCCAGAATACAAAAACCTCTCGAGTTTGGTGATGTTACAGAGTGTCACTCGGACACTTACAGAGAAAGGATACCGCTTGGTGAATCTGGATACCATCATTCTGGCCCAGGTTCCCAAATTGGCTCCTTATATGAAAGTCATGCAGGAAAGTCTTGCACGAGTCCTGCAGGTAGCGCCATCCCAGGTGAATGTCAAAGTCAAAAGTGGGGAAGGAATTGGGATGATTGGTCGAGCGGAAGGCATTGCGACTATGGCCATTTGTCTTATTGAATGCATCGAGCCTTTATGAAATGATGCCCTATTCTCTCTATCCGGATATCCTGGTATGGTGGGCTCATGCGGTTGGTTAAACGAATTGCTGAAGATCTACATGCCGTCTTCGAGCGAGATCCGGCGGCAACCAGTCGCTGGGAAGTGCTGCTGACCTACTCAGGTTTTCATGTCTTATTAGCTCATCGGCTCGCGCATTGGTTGTGGACAAAAAACATTCCGATTATTCCGCGGTTGATTTCGCAATTCGCCCGGTGGGTAACCGGTATAGAAATTCATCCCGGGGCACAAATCGGACGAGGATTCTTTATCGATCATGGGATGGGGGTGGTGATAGGCGAGACGGCGGTCATTGGCGACTTTGTGACCCTTTTTCAAGGTGTGACCCTTGGTGGAACCGGAAAAGAACGTGGTAAACGCCATCCGACATTGGGCAATCATGTCGTCGTCGGAGCAGGAGCCAAAGTGCTGGGGAATATTACGATCGGTGATTTTGTCAAAGTTGGAGCTAATTCCGTGGTTCTTCGGTCGGTGCCTTCGAATTCAACGGTCATTGGGATACCTGGCCGGATTATAAAAACCATTGGTGACCGGGTGCCTGAAGCGACCATGGATCATGCGAATATTCCCGATCCGATTGCTGAACGGTTTGAAGCGATGGAGCAAGAACTCATCGCCCTCAGAAAACAGGTCGAACAATCTGAAAAGCGACCCTAATGGATGTGAGAAAATTCTTCATGTTGTTTTAGGCCCTGAGGTCTTTTACACTACCGATCAGGGGTTTGAGGCCAGAATATTTAGTTAAATAAGGGAGGGAAAATTTGTGAGTGGAGTTAACGTTATCACACCACGAGTCAAAGAAATCTTACGAAATTATGATGGAAATTCCCCAGGAGTTCTCGGAAATATTGCTCGCTTGTTGATGAGTGGGCGGTTAGCCGGGACGGGTCGCCTGGTTATTCTTCCGGTGGATCAAGGCTTTGAGCATGGGCCTGCCAGAAGTTTTGCCGTCAATCCTTCCGGATATGATCCACACTACCATTTCCAATTGGGAATTGATGCCGGATGTAATGCGTATGCGGCTCCCCTGGGATTTCTAGAGGCAGGGGCGGCAGAATTTGCCGGTCAAATCCCCCTTATTCTGAAATTGAACAATAACGATTCACTATTTGACAGCAAAGATCCCAATTCGGCTATTACCGGGAGTGTCCACGACGCCTTGCGATTAGGGTGCTGTGCCGTTGGTTATACGATTTATCCAGGGTCTGCCCATAGCCAGGAGATGTATCAACATTTGCGGGAAATTGCTCAGGAAGCCAAGTCGCATGGGTTGGCTGTTGTTGTGTGGTCGTATCCGCGGGGTGCCGGATTAAGTAAAGAAGGGGAGACGGGAATAGATGTGGTTGCCTATGCCGCACAAATTGCCGCCCAATTAGGGGCCCACATCATCAAGGTCAAGGTTCCCTCGAGTCATGTGGAACAGGCGGCTGCCCAAAAAGTGTATGAAGCCGAAAAGATTCCCGTTAGCACCCTGGTCGATCGTATCCGCCATGTTGTGCAGAGTGCCTTTCACGGACGACGTATTGTTATTTTTTCTGGTGGGGCCAAAGGGGAAGATCAGAAAATTTTCGATGAAGCCAGAGGAATACGAGACGGCGGAGGGTTTGGATCCATTATCGGGAGAAATTCTTTTCAACGACAGAGACCGCAGGCTCTTGAATTTCTGGCAACGGTCATGAAAATCTATTCTGGAGAACTTTCATAAGGATTTCCAAAGTCAGGGGGCCGGAGGCCTATTGGGCTTTCAGAAAAGGGTTCGAGGGCGATGAGGACGGGTGGACTAGGGATATAATCCCCGACATTGGTGGGCTTGAGCCACCTCCTCAATGCCGGCGATTAAAGCTGCTGTTCTCATGGTTAGTTTTTTCTTTTCAGTATGATTGAGGATGCGGTGGAAAGCCGCTGTGATTATTTTTCTGAGTCGAGTGTGAATGTCTGATTCCTGCCACGAAAAACGCTGGGCGTCCTGGACCCATTCGAAATAGGAAACAATGACTCCACCGGAATTGGCGAGAATATCCGGAACCACAAAAATACCTCGTTCCTTCAAAATGGCATCGGCCTCCAGAGATGTTGGACCGTTGGCGGCTTCGATCACGTATTGGCATTGAAGGCGGGAAGCGTTTTTAACAGTGATTTGTTCAGCCACTGCAGCCGGAATGAGCACCTGGCAGGGTAAGACAAGCAAATCTTCGTTGAAAATCGGCTCACCAAACTTTGTGAGAGAAGGAATGGCCACCCTTTCGGCGGCCAACTGAGAGAGAATCCCCGGGATATCCAGGCCCTTAGGGTTGTAAAGCCCGCCTAGTTGATCACTGATCGCCAGTATTTTCGCACCTTCCTGATGAAGAATTCGCGCGGTATGGGACCCGACGTTCCCAAAGCCTTGAATGACCACAGTCGTGTCCGCAATAGGCAGACGAAAATGACGTAAAACCTCCAGGCTGACATCCACGACACCACGGCCTGTCGCTTCTTCTCTTCCCAGGCTTCCTCCAATCGAAATGGGTTTTCCCGTGACCACTCCACGGACGGAGAATCCAACCTGCTGACTGTAGGTATCCATTACCCACGCCATAACTTGCTGATTGGTCCCGATATCAGGGGCGGGAATATCCTTGTCCGGACCCAATAAAGGGAAGATTTCTGCGATGTAGCGTCGGGTTAGCCGTTCCAGCTCAGCCGGTGAAAGAACTGAGGGATTGACGGCAACACCCCCTTTGGCTCCACCAAATGGTAACCCCGCTAAAGCTGTTTTCCAGGTCATCCACATCGCCAAGGCTGCGACCTCCCCGAGGCTGACGTCTGGATGGTAGCGTATGCCGCCTTTTGTGGGGCCTCGGGCCAGATCATGATGAACCCGATAGCCACGAAAGACTTGAACCTGCCCATTGTCCATTCGCACAGGAACACTGACACAGAGGGAGCGTTGGGGGGCTTTTAACCGTTCGAGAAGGCCAGGATCCAAACTCATATGGTGTGCAGCCTGATCAAATTGGTCCACAGCCAAGCGAAAGGTTGGATGGTTCAATTCCGGAGGAAAGTCAGAGGACATGGTAGGTCATCCAGTTAAAACAAAATTCAAAACTTTTTTTAGTATAACAAGAATCCCGTCTGAAATATTTACTTTGTCGAAAAGGATTATTGCCAACATCAGAGGCTTGGCAATCGCAAAAAACCCTTTCCTTCCATAGGACCATAAGGTGCATGGTTTGCCACACCATCCTCTGAAAGGCTAACAGCATGCTCAATAGAATCATCCAGTATGGCCGTACCAAGCGACGGGGATAGCTTCCGTGCTCTGTTTGTTAGGAGGCCTCTAAGAAAAGGAAGAGCAAAGCAGGAAGAGACTTTTGAAATGACTTAGGAAATACTTTTTCAATATTCTGATAAGGGTTTAGTACAGCACTTGAACGAGGTAGAGGCCTTGAGGAGGGGCGGTCTCTCCGGCGGCACGCCGGTCTTTGGCCTGAAGGATGTCTCGCATGGAGTCCGGGGGTCTTTTGTGTCGGCCAACTTCGGCCAGCGTGCCAACAATTGCCCGCACCATTTGCTTGAGGAAGCGATTTGCCTGAATCCGGATAATCAAGGTCATGAGGTCCGAACTGAGGGAAATTTGGGAGATGACACAAATGGGATCCGAGGAACTGGCGCGCGGGCCTTGGAAAGAGGTGAAATCATGAAGACCCACCAGACAGGACATGGCTTGCCGGATTGCCTGGTTGTCCAGGTCGTAAGGCAAATGCCAGACACGGTTTCGATCCAGGGCGGGACGGGAGGAATGCCTGGAGATTCGATACTCATACACTTTCTCTTTGGCGCTGTAACGAGCATGAAACGATTCAGGAACCCGTTCACTCGACAATACGGAAATATCGGAAGGCAGATAGCTATTGAGAGCAAGAGCCCATTTGTTGACCGGAATGGGTTTGTCAGATTTGAAGCTGGCAACTTGACCACGGGCATGGACTCCGGCGTCCGTGCGCCCGGCGGCTAACACAGAAATTTTTTGTTGGGTGATGCGTGTGAGCGCTGTTTCAAGGGCCGCTTGGACGGTCGGCTGATTTGGTTGCCATTGCCAACCAGCGTAAGCCGTTCCGTCATATTCTATCGTTAGTTTGATGGTGGCCATAAATCAAAAGGGGATGAGGATAGCTAATTGGTCCAAGGCATGGTGACGAAATGTGTCTTGAAATCCTGAGATGAGTGTGAGGCGACCATCATGGAACGCGTGGGAGCGTGGAAGCCAAAAGGGGGTGGCTCCTCTCCTGGCTATCGGGAAGCAGTTTGTAAGGGGGTGATATAGGATTGAAGTCCGTTAAATATGCCCTCGGCCATTCGTTTTTGGTAGGTTGGGCTTTGCAACAGCTTTTCCTCGGTAGGATTGGAGATAAAGGCAATTTCGGCCAAAATGGCAGGCATGGTGGTCATTCGGAGCACAAAGAATGGAGCCGTTTTGACTCCATGATCGTTGATTTTATAATAAGAATTCATAAATTTCACCAGGGATTTTTTGGTCGTCCATGCTAATTCCCGTGAATCGTCGATTTTTTTGTCATTGAGTTTGTCGGCAAGAATAAACTGCCAAGGGGCCGCATCTTTCTCAAGGGGAGTACCATTTTCCCTCGCGGCCACGGCAAGGGCTCGTGGGTCGCTGGCTTCACCAAAATGATAGAGTTCCATCCCTTTCACCGAAGTTTGGGGATGGGAGTTGATGTGAATCGAGACAAAGAGATCGGCTTTGTGGGTATTTGCGAATTTTGCCCGGTCCTCCAATTCCACGAAGACATCGGTTTCTCGAGTCATGAGGACTTTCGTGGAGCCTTCCTGGGTGAGAAGATCTCGCAAATGATTCGCAATAGTTAAGACCACATCCTTTTCTCTTGTGCCTTTGCGTCCCAAGGCCCCAGGGTCCTTTCCTCCATGGCCCGGATCAATCACGATCACCAGATCTTTTTTCGTGACCGGGGGAGGCTGAGGTGGAGGGGGTTCCACGCGAGAAGGTTGAGGAGGAGGTTCGCCGCCAGCAGACGATTTGGCGTTAGTTGCCGTGGCAGGTGCGGGATACAAGTCGAGAACGACGCGAGCGGGATTCTGGAGGAGATACCATTTGTAGCTTCTCCACCCTTCGATCGGTATCGTGAGAAGGATGGATCCCGATGAAGTTGTGGAGAGATCCAATTTGAGTGGAAATGAATCAGCCGTTGATTTGGCTATAGCATCAGTGGCTAATTGAGTGCTGGGAAGTTCAAGTTGAAATTCTGTTGTTGTTCGATGGTCCTGTGGAGCTGGCTGGACGGGGCGGGTCAGATCTAGCACAACCCGGGTATATTTATTATGGCGGTGAGCCCGAATGTTGCGGATTGTGGTAGAAGATGGTGGATTAGCAATGAGATGCAGAAATGGGGGAGTTTCTACCCAGGAGTGAGGTCGAGGCCCTATCTCTCCTCCCATAACAGGAAGAGATAAAGCCAGCAAAAACAGGCTTATGCAAGAATAAAGGAATACCATTCGAGTGGAGGGCATGCCGGTTAAGCCATTCCTTTCTTTTTTCGCAGATGATGGCCTTCTTGTCAAGAGAAGTGCTTTCGAAGCATGTCTCGTTAAAGGTAGACTGAACCCATACGGGCGTCTGGTGTGTTTCAAGAAAGGGAAGGGCATTGGCACACAAGCATTTGATCATCGA
Organism: Nitrospirota bacterium; assembly: GCA_029865515.1. Taxonomy (GTDB): domain Bacteria; phylum Nitrospirota; class Nitrospiria; order Nitrospirales; family UBA8639; genus Nitrospira_E. The sequence goes on along the minus strand of JAOUGQ010000006.1, from coordinate 14,665 downwards.
TGGATATAATGTGTTGGGAGCAATGGGTCTTCCACCCCATCGGGTAGTCGACAAGGGGGAGCATCTTCGTGAAGAGTTCATTGTTCGTGTAGGTTTGTATGCCCAAAGGCTCCGTTGTCCAACTACGCTGGTTTTTGATGCTTGGCAACAAACAGGAAATGCCCACCAGATCACCCATCGTGCCGGTGTGACCGTTATCTATACCGGTCAGGGCGAGCAAGCTGACCAGGTGATTCAACATCTCATTCGTACTCATGGGAAAGAGACGGCAGTGGTTTCATCGGATCTTGAGGTCATTAATGTCGCGAAAGCTTTTGGGGCCTTTTCGATCCGGTCTCAAGAATTCATGGGACGCCTGAATCCGGGTAATTCTCAAGAATCAAGGGTGAGCCGGGCGAGTGGGGAAGGGCCACAAAAAGATGTCGATCAAGTGCCAGCCCGCTCAAAAGAGAAAAAGGGTAATCCTCGAAAACTTCCCAAAAAATTGCGACAGCGCAATCGAATCATGAAGAAATATTGAAGAGTCGACGGGCATTGTTGGTGGTCAGTTCGGCTACACGGGTAAGTCCTGTTGAAGAGTCCCCATATTTTAATTCCGCAATCTGTTTCGCGACGTAAGTGACATAGGCCGATTCGTTTCGTTTCCCTCGAAAAGGCATGGGAGTCAGGTAAGGCGCGTCTGTTTCAATGAGCAACCGGTCATCGGGAACGGAGCGAATCACCTCACGTAATTGAGTCGCATTTCGAAATGTGATGATCCCGGAAAACGAAAGATAAAATCCCAGATCCAAGGCCTGTTTGGCGAACGAGAGATCCTCCGAGAAACAATGAAAGACGCCTCCAGACCTTTCAGCCTGTTCTTCCCGCAGGATGGCCATTGTATCGTCTTGCGCTTCGCGTGTGTGAATCACGAGGGGAAGCTTGAGTGATTGCGCGAGTCCGATTTGTTCACGAAATCGTTGGCGCTGGACGTCTCGTGGAGAGTGATCATAATGATAATCCAGACCGATCTCCCCGAAGGCCACGACCTTCGGCTGTTGAGCTAGATGGCTCAATTCCGTATACCAGTTGGATTCAATCCGTTTCACCTCGTGGGGATGCACGCCGATGGTGGCATACACATGAACTCGCTCTGTCGCTAATCGAACCGCGGAAAAGCTTGTGGAAAGATCGCATCCAATGGTGATAAATCTCTCAACGCCGGCTTCCTGTGCACGTTGAAACATGGCTTCCCAGTCTGCATCATAACGGGGATCGTCTAAATGTACATGGGTGTCGATGAGCATCGATAAAATCCTTTTTCGTGAAGAGGGTATCTTACCATACCATTCGTGCACCTCGCAGAGCATGGCGTGTACCACTTGGCAGGGCGTGGAAATGTTGAGGGACAACTATGAATGTGGATGAAGTATGGTTTGCTCACATTAATGCTTGGGCTGGCCAAGTTGCTGCCTTGGATTGGCTGATGTTTCAAGTATCCCAGGAAAGCAACCTATTGATTCCAGGCATCGTGTTAGTGGGGTATTGGGGGTGGACGAAATGGGGAGAGGCAAAAATAGCGGTGCCGTGTTTAGTGCTCCTCATTGGCATCAGTGATCTGCTTGGCGGCCAATTGAAACTGTTCATTGGCCGCCCTCGGCCCTGCCAGGTTCTAGCTCATATTCATGAATTAGTCGGATGTGGAGGATCATTCAGTATGCCGTCCAATCACGCGATGAATTCGGGCACAGTCGTCACTTTTTTAGTTATGCTCTATCCTGCCATGGGGTGGATACTGTGGCCGTTTCTGGGTCTGATTGGATTATCACGAGTCTATCTTGGAGCCCATTATGTCACAGATGTTTTAGTCGGAGTTGCCCTTGGGGCCCTATTAGGAGGTGGGGTGGGTTTCTTGATCAAGACACAGGTGTTTCGAAGGAAGTCCCTTCCGGATTAATGATGGTGGAGATGAGGAAGGATTGGGTCTTTGGCCGATGACCCGTTCGTGAGGTAGCTGAGATTGCAATGCAAGTCCTCCGTCTCCGGACATTCGGTTTCCAACTGTAAGGTTAAGTGATGAATACCAAACTTCGAAGAGAGTGTTGATTGTATAGGTTGCAGAAGTTGGTCTTTATCGGGAACGGTTTGGGTGTCCACCAACACGTGACATGTCAACATCACAATGCGGGGTTCAACAGACCAGATATGCAAATCATGAACTTTTTTGACACCGGGAATGCATTCGATGGTGGTCACAATATCAGAGGTATTGACGTGACGGGGGGTTGATTCCAATAAAATATCCAGTGATTCATGAAAGAGTGGCCAACTGCCTTTCGTAATGACCATTACCAAGACCAGGCTTATCAAGGGATCCAAAATCGTAAGGCCGGTCAAGGCCATACCCAACCCGCAGACGATGACGCCGAGGGACATCCAGGCATCCATCACCATATGCAGAAATGCCCCTCGAATATTAAGGTCCTCCTCGGCTCCCTTGCGCAATAAGAGGGCCACGGCCAGGTTGGCGATCAAGCTGATTCCAGCGATGCCCATGACCCAAAAGCCGGGAACCTCAACCGGTGAAAACATCCGGTTCAGGGCAATAACCCCGATAATCATTCCTGTAATAATCAAGAGAAGGCTATTCAGGAAGGCAGCGATGGTTCCGGCACGATGGTAGCCAAAGGTCCGATGTTCCGTGGCGGGTTGAGCGGCCAGGATATGAGCATACAACGCTAATAAGAGCGAGCCTTGATCGATCAGATTGTGCCCGGCATCGCTCATCAACCCGAGGCTATTGGTGAAATAGCCTCCGATGAATTCGGCCAGAATAATAATCCCATTCAGGACAAGTCCAAGCTTGAGGCGGAAGGTAAGCGGCGAGGGGATTGAATCCGGACGAGTCATGCCATGGAGTCTCGCACGATTTCAAGGTCTGGACAAGGGATGAAGGGGGAGAACCCTCCCCCTCTATCAAAAAATAGGAAAGGCCTGGAGTCGGGCATCTACGAGAGATAGCGTCATAGCTAGGACTGTGAAGGGGACAATCTCCCCCTCGAATTGGGTTTGAAGAAGGCAGCGGGTGAATTAATCGTCGAAGGATTCAGTTTTAACGGCCTGTTTGGTGGCATCGAGAGCTGAATTGACTCGAGTAGCGGCCTGTTTCATGGTTTTCTTTGTTTCTTCAGACCAGGCATGCATGGCTTCTTTTGTTTGAGAAGCCATATCGGAAAATTCGTCCTGCGCGGTTTTAGCACCTCGTGCCAATCTATTGCGCAACTGAGATCCTGTCTCAGGCGTCAGGAGTATGGCCGTCCCGGCTCCTAAGAGAAATCCGGCAATGAACACAAAAGTATTGACCCAACTTGAATCGCCTTGCGTTGTGTGCTCCTCCATCGTGAAATTCCTCCTTAATAAGCGTATAAGTCTGTAGTTATGAACGTACCTGCTGATCTTTCGATGCGGCTATCATGGCCATAATCGCCCCTCCCAAGAGAACTCCAGAGGCAAAGATGAGACTATAGGATAATCCCGTGCGTAATTCAGGACATGTGTCCAGAACCCGTTTCCATAATGGAACATCTTCAGAAAAATGAACATGTCCTTCCCACCCCAACTCTCCCTGAGGTGTTGTGGATTGATCAGCGTTCGTTTCAGGCTCAGAAGTGTGCACCGTGTTCAGTTTGCTCATAGTCATGAGACAGGCTCCAATAGGGCAAAAGGAAAATGTTGAAAAAGTGTTCCTAATGATAATCCTAACATGCCTGGAAGATTTTGTGGAGTCACAATTTCTTGGGTCAAGATATTTCGAAAGGAGCGGTGCGGTATTTCCGGTGGGAGGGTGATCCAGGTTTGTCCCCAGACGGAATCGCCCAGAGGCCTGGTGGCCGGATCGGGAATGAGGCTGGTCAGAAATCGTGGGAACACGATCAGGCAGATATTGGTGCGATCCTGGCGTATGAACCCGCACACATGCTGCGCCTGTTCCCCTTTGGTCTCCAGAGGTAGATAGGCCCCCTCGAAAAACAGTTGAGGATTACTTTTCCGGACATGAAGAGCTGTCGTCGTCAGGTACATTTTGATAAGGCCGCTTTCCGCATCCTCTAATAAGGCATGGACAAAATCGAGAGGAGAGGTGGTTTTTTGCCTATGATGCAATTCGGACAGCCGCTCTTGCCGGAGGAGGTAATCCACGGGCTGCCGGTTGTCCGGGTCGACCAGGCTGAAATCCCAAAGCTCTGTGCCCTGATAAAAATCCGGAACACCGGGAGCGAGGGTTTTAATGAGTACCTGACTCAGAGAATTATAGATGCCGTATCCGGCGAGGCGTTGTTGAAAGGGAAGGAAATCCTGGAGAAAGGCATTCGTGGAGCTCAGGGATAGAATGCGGGAAAGAAATTCGCAAACTGCCGTCTCGTAGGCTTCATCGGGATTGAGCCAGCTCGTCGTGACTTTCGCTTCTCGAAAGGCTTTAACGGCGTAATCCTGGATGCGCTTTACAAATTGATTGTGGACATGTTCCGAGAATGCCCCGAATGGCCAGGCGCCGAGAAGGGTCTGGTAGATCAGATATTCGTCATTCAAGCTTGGAGCGGGCTGCTCGTTAATGGTGTGCTTGGCTTTTTTATTCAGCCGATTCCACGTTCGGAGATGCTGGCGCCATTCTGAAGGAAGTTCGGACAAAACATTGATTCGGGCGCGGACATCTTCGCTTCGTTTGGTGTCATGGGTGGACGTCGAGGAGAGACTTGACGGCCATTGGGTAGCCCGTTCCTGCATGTATTGATGAAACGACGAAAGAGATACACCAAAGTGTTGAGGTTCTCCACCGACCTCATTCAGTGAGGTCAGCCGGTTGTAAATGTAAAAGGCCGTATCTTCGACGCCCTTCGCCGTCACGGGGCTTGTCGTTTGTTGGAATTTCATGACAAATGGACGGATCACCTCCCAATCAAGATCGGGGGAGTCCTGTGGAATTTTTAAAAGAAGATCACGGATAAAATCGAAGACCAGGTTGCTGATGGCGGGATTACGCCGTTTAGCCCGTGCGACAGCTAACCGAATATACGCGCGATCGCGATCTAACATGGCTTCGAGAGGGTCCGGTCCGATATATGTTCGATACACGGGGAAACAGGCAATGATTTCCCGGATGGCATGGATCAGACTGTTGAGCGTGAAGTCCCGTGAGCGCCGGTTTCGTTCGGAGAGCACATTGAGCTGATGCCCCAACGCATTGATTTCCCCTGACATGGAACTGGTCATGATGAGGTTTTTGCAGTCATAGATCAGATCGTCATAGCGGAGGGACTGTTTGGTAAACCGGCTGTAGATCTGTTCGATTTGTCGTTGATGCGCTTCCTGGACGAATAATTGGTTGACCACGGCAAGATGGTCATACCCTGTAGTGCCATGGCAAAGCCAATCGGTACTCAGGCGTTCACCGGTGCCCAGGATTTTTTCAACGAGGAGATAAAGTGCGCGGCCCTGTGCATCTGGTTGAACCTCCAAGTGTTCAATCGCCCATTGTTGCCATTGCGCCAGAAACGCACGGGGATTGTAGAGCCCATCCACATGATCAATCCGCAGGCCATTCACAGCGCCGGATGTCAACAATTCAAAGATTTTTTGATGGGCAGCCTGGAAAACCTCAGGTTGCTCCATGCGTATGGCTGCCAATTGGTTAATATCAAAAAACCGCCGGTAATTGATTTCTTCAGCGGCTACCCGCCAATAAGCCAGTCGATAGGCTTGAGCACTCACTAATTGGTCGAGAACATCAAAGCTGCGTGGGGCATGCTTGATGCCATTGAGTAGCCGGATGTTCTCCAGTAGGAAATTGCGAAGGAGGGAATTTTCTGTAATTACGGAGGAGAGGCGTCGACGGATCACTTCTTTTTCCCGGTACCGTTCGGCAGCCCGCTCCGTATCAGTATCGGTTCTCCCGGGTAAATGGGAGAGGGCGGTGATGATGCTTTGGTATTCCTGTAAGTGTGGATCGGATTCTTCCAGGCTCTGGATCAGTTTGTCTTGATTAAAGGTCAGAATGGTATTCCACGTACAGGGATCAATCGGCAGCCGGTTGTCATAGTAGAGAAGGAAGAATTGGCCGTCGTCATAATTGAGCGTGATTTCCTGGTTTTCGAGAACAATGCCGTATTGATCCCCGAGAATAGGTAGAAGGACTTTGTTCTCCAATTCCGGCTTCACCGGCGTCCAGTCAATATCGAAAAACGTGGCATAACGGGAAGAAGGGCCATTTTCCAAGACATCCTGCCACCAAAGATTCGTCGACCCGGCAATTCCCATATGATTCGGGACCACGTCCAGAATATGTCCCATGCCATGGTGATGGAGAGTTTGGATAAAGGCCTGATAATCGGCTTCCGTCCCGATCTCGGGATTTAATCCCGTGGGATCGACGACGTCATACCCATGAGTGCTCCCTGGGGCCGCTTTCAGATAGGGCGAGGCGTAACAGTCCGTTACCCCCAGTTGAGACAAATAGGGAAGAATGCGGGAGGCGTCCTGGAACGTGAACGAGGCGTTAAATTGCAGGCGATAGGTTGAGAGCGGAAGGTGCAGTCGTGGAGGAGTCATACCCCTCCTTTTATGTTGAAGAGGACGGCGAGGAATGGATGGCACGTCCGCCATACGATTGTCCACGGGGGAGGATGGTGAGCCCAAGCTTGCCGGTCGTAGACCGTCGTCCCTCTCTCCATTGTTTGTCCCCCAGGGAGGTTCCAGCCGAGATGATGTTAAACCGGTCAATGATGCAGCGGTGAAGATGGCATTTGGAGCCAATCAGTGTGCCGTCCAGAATGATGGATTCTTCGATCGTACAGCCTTCTCCAATTCTCACGTTTCGCCCGATAATGGAACGTTTGATGGCACTGTCGACCACAAGACTGCCTTGGCCCACCATCGCATCATCCATTTGAGAGCGCACCAGGCTGGCGACGGGTTCGATCGACGCATCGGTCATAATCGGCCATTTGACATTCCGTAAATCAAAAATAGGAGTTTCTCCAAGGACATCCATATTAGCTTGCCAATAGGCCTCCAACGTTCCCACATCCCGCCAATACCCCCATTCTTCATAGGGGTGAATGCCGGGGATCACATTCTCCATGAAATCGTAGGCCAAGACCCGTTTTGATTTGATGAGAGATGGAATAATGTCCCGTCCAAAATCGTGTGTGCCGGCTTGGCTGGCGTCTTGCTCCAAGATTCGCACAAGCGTGTCCGCATTAAAAATATAATTTCCCATAGAGCTAAAGGCCATCTCCGGATTATCAGGCATGGGTTTGGGGGAAGCGGGTTTTTCCTCAAAGCCGATTATTTGATGGGCCTCATTGACCTCGACAATCCCAAACCCTTTTGCGGCGTGAATGGGAACAGGAAGGGAGGCCACCGTCACATCCGCTTCATGGTCAAGGTGAAATTGGATCATTTGCCGGATATCCATCCGGTAAATATGATCGGCTCCGAATACGGCCACCAACCCGGGCGCAAAGTCGTGAATGAGGTTGATATTCTGATAGACGGCGTCTGCTGTCCCTTCATACCATTTGCCGCGTCCCTTCATTTGTGGAGGGACGACGGTAATAAAGTTTTGGCGGTTCGTGCCCCCAAAACGCCAGGCCCTCCTGAGGTGTTCAATTAAGGATTGCGACCGGTATTGTACCAGGACATACATGGACTGGATGCCGGAATTGATGAAATTGCTGAGTGCGAAATCGACGATGCGATAGGTACCGGCAAAGGGAACGGACGGTTTACTGCGCTGTTCGGTTAAGGGCATCAACCGTTCGCCTTTGCCGCCGGCCATAATCATGGCCAGGACTTTTTGTGGAGTCCGTTCTGGTGTTTTTTTTCGACGGGAAATGGAAGGATTTTTCATGAAAATTGACTTTGTGCCGGTGAGCGTTTTATTTCAGCCAGGGATCGTTCCAGTGTCGCGATCTTTTTTTGTTGTTGGGCAATCAGCCGGGTTTTTTTTATATAGGCCGGCACCGACGCCAATAGACTTAGGGCGACACCAAGCGCCAGAGCTGTGAGCAATACCACCACCAACGACCCCTGAAAGGTCCAGGCGAAAAAGTTAATGACAATGGGCTCGGAGTTCTGTAAAGAAAAGGCAACCGCAAAAAATATTAGAAGAAGGAACGCGATCAGTGCAGAATACATAGTCCCTTTAATATGTTAAGATAGTTTTAATTACCATAGAAAGGATTTATTGGCAATGCCATCACTCTCCTCTCACTTTCAACGTCTGGTTTCCGCGCAGGAATGGGATCCATTCTCCGTGTTGGGTCCTCAGCCGGAAGCGTCGACGGGATGTGCCGGTGTCTGTGTCCGGGCTTTTCTGCCGGAGGCGGCCGAAGTAGTTCTCCTTCCCGGCCAAACCGGCCGACCCCCTGTTCCCATGAAGTTAGTTCATCCTGAAGGTGTTTTTGAAGCCCGCTGGGAGGGCCAATCTTTGGGAACCAATTACCAGTTTCGAGTTGTCGATCGTCAGGGTAAAGCCTCCCAATGTCATGACCCCTATGCCTTCCCTCCCCTCATCTCTGATTTTGATTTGCATTTGTTCGGGGAAGGCAAACTCTATAAATCCTATGAAAAGCTTGGGGCTCAAGTTTGCACCAATCAGGGTGTCAGTGGAGTCAATTTCGCGGTGTGGGCTCCCAACGCGAAGCGTGTCAGTGTTGTGGGGGATTTCAATGAATGGGATGGGCGTCGACATCCGATGAGAAGCCGGGGAGGAGGGGGAATCTGGGAGTTATTTATTCCAGATATGAATGAAGGTGAGGTGTATAAATTTGAAATTTTACCTCAAAATGGGGATGCCCCGTTTTTGAAAGCGGATCCTTATGCCTCATCAGCCGAGTTGCGGCCAAAAACTGCGTCTATCGTGCGTGATCTTTCGGGGTATGAATGGCAGGACGGGGAGTGGATGACAGCCAGGCAAAGCCGGGATCCCCTTGCACAGCCTTGGTCTATCTATGAGGTGCATTTGGGTTCCTGGAGGCGTGTTCCGGAGGAAGGGTCCCGGTGGTTGACCTACCCAGAATTAGCTCAAACGCTCATCCCCTATGTGAAGGACATGGGGTTTACCCACATTGAACTGATGCCGGTGACCGAACATCCATTTGACGGGTCCTGGGGATATCAAGCTACTGGATATTTCGCGCCAACAAGCCGGTTTGGCGCTCCCGCAGAGTTTATGGGGTTTGTGGATGCTTGTCATCAGGCCGGGATTGGGGTTCTGATGGATTGGGCTCCGGCGCATTTTCCGGAAGATCCTCATGGGTTGGCCTGGTTTGACGGGACGCATTTGTATGACCATTCGGACCCGAGGTTAGGATTTCATCCTGAATGGAACAGCCGAATCTTTAATTACGGCCGGACTGAAGTCAAAAACTTTCTGATCAATAGCGCGCTCAGTTGGTTCGACCGTTACCATATCGATGGCCTTCGCGTGGATGCCGTGGCGTCGATGCTCTATCTTGATTATGCCAGAAAGTCCGGCGAATGGATTCCCAATAAGTTCGGGGGGAGGGAAAATCTGGAAGCAGTGGAGTTTTTAAAAGAACTGAATGCGGTGGCTCATCAGGATCATCCCGGGATTGTGATGATTGCCGAAGAATCCACCGCCTGGCCGGGGGTCTCTCGCCCCACTTATGTCGGGGGATTGGGATTTACCTTTAAATGGAATATGGGGTGGATGCACGATACGTTGGATTATTTTAGCATGGATCCTCTTTATCGGAGATATCATCACAATAACGTCACCTTCGGGTTAATGTATGCCTTTACCGAAAATTTTGTTCTCCCGCTTTCCCACGATGAGGTGGTGCATGGCAAAAAATCCCTCCTGGATAAAATGCCGGGGGACGAGTGGCAACGTTTCGCCAACTTACGAGCCTTGTATGGCCACATGTGGGGTCACCCAGGAAAGAAAATGTTATTTATGGGCTGCGAGATTGGGCAATGGTGGGAGTGGAATCATGATGATAGTCTGCAATGGCACCTTCTTGAGAACGATCGCCATCGGGGACTTCAGCGGTATGTGGCTGATCTGAATCGGCTGTATGCCACTCAACCCGCCCTTCATCAAGTGGACTATGATTGGACCGGATTTCAATGGATCGATCTCCATGACAGCGAACAGTCGACCGTCACGTATTTCAGGCGGGCCAAAGACCCTTCGGATATCGTGGTTTGTGCGCTGAATCTTACCCCTGTTCCTCGAGAAGGGTACCGTATGGGCGTTCCGACCGCAGGCTATTACCGGGAATTGTTGAATAGTGACTCAGAGGCTTACGGTGGAAGCAATATGGGGAATGGGGGAGGGGTACAGGCGGAGGAAGTCCCCTGGCATGGTCAACCGTTTTCGGTGGTCATGACTTTGCCGCCGTTGGCCGCTGTCTTTTTCAAACCATCCTAATTTTTCAAGATTACGACTGGTCTTTTCTTGATTGCTCCAATTATTGCCATCTGGTCGTGAGTATCATACTGAAGCGACCTCTTATCCTTGCTTGGAAGAGGATTCCCCTCTCATCAAAGCTTCCTAGTCGGTTTTTACAAAGATCCAGGCTGGATAGGCTGGAAGTTTCAGGGAGACCTTCTCAGAATTCTGAATCGTCAAGTTGAGGGGAGCCAATTGTTCTTCCTGACCTCCGAAGGTGGAGGTTCCACTATCAAGCCGGTTTTCCCAATTCCCTTTCGGAAGTTTGGCCAACGCCAATGTGGAATTTTTATGAAACCCGAGGAGAATAAGTGCTTCAGGCCCTTGCTTGGCGCGGCGATGGATGATTAGTAACTGGCTTTTCGAATGAGACCCGATCTGTACCCTCTCTCCCTTCGCTCCAGTGCCAAGTGCCGGAACAGACTTGCGCAAATGAATCAGGGCCTGGCACCACCGCAAGTGAGCTTGCTGCTGCCGATTTGTCTCCAGCGTGGGGCGAAGCCTGGAACGCTCAAAGGTTCCTCGATCATAGGGATCGGGGATGTCCGTCCACCCGAAGGCGGCGAATTCCCTTTTTCGCCCTTGCCGGACGGCTTCAATTAAATCAGGATCTCCGTGGTCGATAAAATATAGAAAGGGAGCCGTTTCGCCATATTCTTCTCCCATAAATAACAGTGGGAGATAAGGCGAGAGAAGAACGGCGGCATTGGCAACTTTAAGGGCGTCAAAACTTACCAGGGTACTGAGACGGTCTCCCTGGGCGCGATTGCCAATTTGGTCATGATTTTGGGCGCACACCGCAAGTTGTCCTGGTGAACACTGTTTGAACGAATTGCCGTGTCTCCGCCGTCGGTGTGGAGAATATTGTCCTGTATAGACCACACCATCTCGGATGGCATTGGCCAGGTCTTTCAGTTGGCCAAAATCTTCATAATATCCACTACGCTCTTTCGTGAGGACGGTATGAAGGGCATGATGAAAGTCATCACTCCATTGCCCGTCCAGTCCATACCCACCTTTTGAAAGAGGCGTAATTATTCGAGCATCATTCAGGTCGCTTTCAGCAATCACATGCACCTGGCGATCGAGCCGTTGTCCCTCCGCATGGACCGCTTCCCCGATATCCTGAAGAAGATGCTTGGCGCTGAAGTCAAAGATGCCGTGAATCGCATCCAGGCGCAGAGCATCCATGTGATACTCATGCGTCCAGTACACGGCATTGCTGATGACAAAATGTCTGACGGCGTCGCTCTCCGGCCCATCGTAGTTAATGGCGCTACCCCAGGGAGTCCTGTAGGTGTCGGTGAAATATGGGCCAAAATCGCCAAGGTAATTCCCTTCGGGCCCCAGGTGGTTATAGACGACGTCCATAATGACCGCGAGACCGGCCGCATGACTGGCATCCACGAGTCGCTTGAGACCGTCCGGTCCTCCATAGTTGTGTTGCGGTGCGAAGAGATAAGTGCCATCGTATCCCCAATTTCTGGTCCCCGGGCATTGCGCGACCGGCATGAGTTCAATCGCGGTGATTCCAACCTCGTCACGCAAATAGGGCAGGCGGCTGATAATGGCATCGAAGGTGCCTTCAGGCGTGAAGGTTCCGGGGTGTAACTCGTAAATGATGTATTGCTCAAGCGGCAGTCCACGCCATTCCCGATCTGTCCAGGAAAAAGCGAGAGGATCGATGATTTCCGATGGGCCGTGCACCCCATCCGGTTGTGAGCGGGAAGCCGGGTCAGGGCGCTCGATGGTGTGGTTTAACAGGTACTGGTAGCGGGTGCCTGGAGAGATGTCCGGTACGGTGCCTTTCCAGTACCCAGAGGGTTCCTGATTGAGGGGAATCGGTTCATCGGCACGGTCCATAATCCTGACGGCAAGGGAATGGGCTTGAGGCGCCCATACTCGAAACTCCACAGAAGAGGCGTCGAGAAATGATGCCCCGAGTTCTAATCGCCACGGCGCGGTTTTCAAGTTTTTCAAGCGTTTTTCCTCCTGTCGGTTATTCTTTGATCAGAATTGGTGGTTAGTCCAGAAAGATTAAAAGCTTAACAAATGAATGGAGGACTGTATATGGAATGCATGGAATGTGTTATTCCGTTTGCCTCCATTAGGGATTTTCTATATCATGGCACCCCGCTTTTCCCAACATCCAGAAAAACACATCAAGGAGAATAGTCGTTATGAGAATTTGGCCTGGTCGATCATACCCTCTTGGTGCCACCTGGGATGGGCAGGGAGTGAATTTTGCCCTGTTTTCTGAAAATGCCACCGGTGTGGATCTTTGTTTGTTTGATAGTGAACTCCAGGACCAGGAAACCCACAGGATTCCTCTTGAAGAACGAACGGATCAAGTCTGGCATGTGTATTTACCTGAAGTACGTCCCGGCCAACTCTATGGATATCGCGTGCATGGGCCTTATGATCCGCAAGCGGGGCACCGGTTTAATCCTGCCAAACTTTTGATCGATCCGTATGCAAAATCGTTGACGGGTGTTGTGCGATGGTCCGATTCCATGTTTGGCTATCGTCTTGGTGATCCGGCAGGAGATCTGTCGTTCGACGAACGGAATAATGCGGCAAACGTTCCTAAAGGGGTTGTTGTCGACCAGGCTTTTAGCTGGGGGGAAGACAGACGTCTTAATATTCCCTGGGAGCGGACGGTAATCTATGAAGTCCACGTCAAGGGAATGACAATGCGGCATCCCGATGTTCCTGAATCATTGCGGGGGACCTATGCCGGTTTGGCATCCCCAGCGATTATTGAATATTTGCAATCGCTCGGAGTCACCGCCGTGGAATTGTTGCCGGTTCATCATTTTGTGAATGATTTATATCTTCAAGAAAAGGGACTTACCAATTACTGGGGGTACAATTCCGTCGGATATTTTGCGCCGGATATCCGATATTCCGCTTTCCCTGGTGGAGGGGAAAAGGTCTATGAGTTCAAATCCATGGTCAAAAAACTTCATAGTGCCGGAATCGAAGTCATCCTCGATGTGGTCTATAACCATACCGGGGAAGGGAATCATTTTGGGCCGACCTTATCATTCCGGGGGATTGATAACGTGTCCTATTACCGGGTGGTGCCAGATAATCCACGCTATTACATGGATTATACCGGTTGCGGGAATACGTTGAATGTCCGGCATCCACGGACTTTACAATTGATCATGGATAGTTTGCGTTATTGGGTCAATGATATGCATGTGGACGGGTTCCGATTTGATCTGGCGTCAGCGCTTGCACGTGAGTTGCATGATGTGGATCGACTTAGTGCCTTTTTCGATATTATTCACCAGGATCCAGTGCTGTCGCAGGTAAAGCTGATCGCTGAACCGTGGGACCTGGGAGAAGGCGGTTATCAAGTGGGGAATTTCCCCCCCGGGTGGGCGGAGTGGAATGGAAAATACCGCGATTCTATACGCCGGTATTGGAAAGGGGATGGTGGGTTGCTTGGGGAAATCGCCCATCGTTGGTCGGGTAGCAGCGATCTCTATGGTGAAAGCGGGCGACAACCCTACGCCAGTATTAATTTTGTGACGGCCCATGACGGATTTACCCTGCATGACTTGGTGTCCTATAACCACAAACATAATGAAGCTAATCACGAGGGAAACCGGGATGGAACCGACGACAATGAAAGCTGGAATTGTGGGGTGGAAGGCCCGACTGATGATCCCGCCATTCAGGAATTGCGTGACCGTCAGGTCAGGAATTTTCTGGCCACCTTGCTGTTATCCCAGGGGGTGCCGATGATCTGTGGTGGAGATGAATTGGGCCGCACGCAACAGGGTAATAATAATGCCTATTGCCAGGATAACGAATTGAGTTGGGTAAATTGGAACCTGACGCGATCTCAACTCGGATTGCTGGACTTTGTAAAACTGCTCATTGAAATTAAAAAAACCCATCCGGTGTTTCAACGCCGGAGATTTTTTCAGGGGCGCCGGATAGAAGATTCAGAAGTGAAAGATATTGCCTGGTTCGGATCGCATGGAAAGGAAATGTCCCATGAGGATTGGCAGATGGGATTACGCACATTGGGAATCCGGTTAGCGGGGGATGCCATCGTGGAGAAAGATCGTCAAGGTCGCCCGATCGTGGATGAAACGTTTCTGGTGTTACTGAATGCCCATCATGAGGACGTGGACTTCATCCTTCCTGCCCATACAAAGTCAGTGCGTTGGGAACTGGTGTTTGATACGGCTTTCT
>JAOUGQ010000500.1 GCA_029865515.1 Nitrospirota bacterium | reverse complement strand
GGAGCCCTCTTTATAATTCAAGGTCATTTTTTTATTGTGAGGAACAATGTTGCCAACTCTAGGAACGCCGCGCTCGGATAATCGGCGGGCGGATGATATCCGGCCTGTCAAAATTACTCGTCCGTTTACCAAATATGCCGAAGGGTCCGTTCTCATTGAAATGGGAGAGACCAAAGTGGTGTGTACGGCCTCGGTTGAAGAAAAAGTACCTCCATTTCTACGAGACAAGGGGCAAGGGTGGATCACCGCTGAATATGGCATGTTGCCTCGTTCAACACATGACCGGATGTCCCGTGAAGCCAGCAAAGGGAAACAGGGTGGGAGAACCCTGGAAATCCAAAGGCTGGTGGGACGAGCGCTCCGGGCTGTCACCGATATGAATCAAATGGGGGAGCGTTCCATTTGGATTGATTGTGATGTGATCCAGGCGGACGGGGGAACCCGGACTGCCTCAATCACTGGCTCCTTTATCGCCCTGGCCGATGCCTTTGCGATATTGAAAGAGAAAGGGCTCATTAAGCAATGTCCGCTCCTGGATTATTTGGCGGCCATCAGTGTGGGAAAAGTCGGTGGTGAGATCCGGTTAGACCTGGCGTATGATGAAGATTCTCAAGCGGACGTGGATATGAATTTGGTGATGACCGGGAATGGGCGGCTGGTCGAGGTGCAAGGAACCGCCGAACAATCCCCTTTTTCCAAAAAAGATCTGGATGATTTTTTGGCGTTGGGGTGGACCGGGATTCAAAGCTTGATTAAACTGCAAAAGGAACTGGTCGGCCCCATTTCCTGACCCGGGTCACGGTGATTGATTCTTTGGTCCTGGCAACAGCCAATCGTCATAAAGTGGAGGAAATCCAGGCGATACTGGATGATGTGGGTATTCCCCTGTTGACCTTGAATGAATTCCCTAATTTTCCGGGTGTCGAAGAAGATGGGGTAACCTGTCAGGAGAATGCCATCAAAAAGGCCAAGGCTACGGCAGCGTTTACAGGACGGTGGGCGTTGGCTGACGATACCGGATTAGAAGTGGATGCGTTGCAGGGGCGCCCGGGAGTGTATGCGGCCCGCTATGCCGGAGAACACGCGACCTACGAAGATAACTGCAAAAAGCTGTTGCAGGAATTAGAGGGGGTGCCTTCGGATCGGCGGACTGCCCGGTTTATCACCGTGGTGGCCGTATCCAATCCAGAGGGACACACGGAAATTGTTGAGGGAGTCCTAGAGGGAACCATCACTCAGGAATTCCATGGTACCGGTGGATTCGGGTATGATCCAGTGTTCTATGTTCCTCAAGTAGGGAAGACCTTGGCCGAGATGACCTTCGCGGAAAAAAATCGAATGAGCCATCGAGCCCGAGCCGTTACCAATGCCAAGAGTCTTCTGGCCAAACATCGTCATGAACAACACAAGTCGGGGCGTAGCGCAGCCCGGTAGCGCGCCTGCTTTGGGAGCAGGATGTCGGAGGTTCAAATCCTCTCGCCCCGACCAATTCCTCGGTTAAGACACCATCTCATGCTATCAAGGCGAAATTTTTTAACAGCAACCCTCGCCTCTGTAGCTCAGTTGGATAGACCAGTTTGAACAAACCAGGCGTTGTGTTTGTATGACTTCTCGAACTTCATCTCGTATGCTGGGGGCAAGAGAGAGCGATCGCTTGCTCGCCGTGGCCTAGCTCACTGAGCTAGGATAACGCTGTCCTGACTTGACCAGCCGTGATTTCACCATATGCTGGTTTTTGAGGAAACGATTCATACACAAACAAATGCCCACCACTCATGTCTACTATTTCTAGTCATACCGTTCGGTCTTCCGTTTTCGCCAAGTATCAACCAATCATCGATCTCACCACCAATCGGATAGTGGGCTGTGAAGCCCTTGCCCGGTGGCGAGCGGATGATGGCCGCGAGACCACCATTGAACCCGTCATTGACGAGCTCGAATCGCAGGAAGATCTAGCCTTAGAGTTAACCACCTGTATGTTTACGTGTCTTAAAGCGGATTTAGGCACTCTGCTGGTCGAACATCCCACATTTTCTGTGAGCGTAAATCTGCCTCCCATTG
>JAOUGQ010000174.1 GCA_029865515.1 Nitrospirota bacterium | reverse complement strand
TCTTGTTCCAAAACCCGGGTCAGTGCCTGCCATTGGGTCCTCGCGCAATCTCCATTGGATTGATTGGATATCCGCATCCACGGGTTTATTTCATATTCGATGCCGAAATAATCCGGCGCGCACATCAACAAACGGCTCATGACTTGAAAATCCTGTTATCCCTTCCAGCCGAGTTCCCGGGCCAGTTCCCGAAGGAAAGAAGAGGAATCCATGACCAGGCCGACGGCTTGAAAGCTTCCCCGGTCACTGAGTTTGGTGGGAACAGCGGGATTGATATCGACACAGACGGTTGGCACTGACGCCGGCAGCAAATTTCCTGTTGCCACGGCATGCAGGGTGGACGCGACCAGCAAGGCTAATTCCACACCCGGAAGCGCGGCGCGCATGGCCTCTTGCGCTTTGATGGAATCGGTGATGACCTCAGGCAGTGGTCCGTCGTCCCGAATCGTTCCAGCCAATACCATCCGGACACCCTGTCGCACACAGGCCGCCATGATTCCTTCTTTGATGATGCCGCTTGTGACCGCGTGTTGAATACTTCCCATCTCCCGTACCCGATTGATCGTGCGAAGGTGGTGCTCATGTCCGTGGGGCACGGAACGGCCGATTCCCAAACTGTATCCTAAGGACGTCCCATACAAGCTGGCTTCCATGTCATGAGCGGCCAGGGCATTCCCGCAAAACAGCACATGGATGAATCCGGACTCGATGATCCACGCCAGGGCTTCACGCCCCCCTGCATGGATGATGGCGGGACCACCGGCAAACAACACCTTGGCTGACCCGTTGCCCTCCTGCCGCCGCTTTTGAATGGATTTTATCCGCTTGGCGACATCTGCGATGATATGGCGGTGAGGACGTTCGGAAGAAACCTGGGCTTCCATGAAACCGAAGACGTCCCGTTCTTTTGGCCGCTCCAGCGGGAAGACCCGGATCCCTTGACGCCCCGTGACGACCAGATCGCCTTTTTTCACCGATCCCATCGGGATCATGTGTGCGGATAGGGGAGCAGTCTTCACCACGATGGCCAAATCCATTTCGGGTTGCGAAACATCGATCCAGTTTCCCTGCCACCGTATTTGAGTCGAGAGGTGAGATGTTGCGTAAAAATCCTCGGGCAAAATGCCATTGGCCGGAGCCGGCGCTACCGTACAATCCTGCTCGGTTTCCACTATTGCCCCATGAGGCTGAATGGTGGTCAGGATATCCTGAAGTAGCTTGGTGGTGGGCGCTTCGATACGGATTGTGGCATGAGAAGGATCTTCCCGTTTGATCCCCACCGCGACTTCTGAGAGCGTAAATGTCCCCCCCAGCATGACGATGGTATCCAAGACCTTCGCCAGGATAAGTGAATCGATGATATGTCCTTGGAGGGTGACCGTTTGAGAGGCCATGAAATTATTTTACCATGAAATACGGCAAGCACTGGATGAGTTGGTTGTTTGAAAGTTCATCGGTTTTGCGCGATACAAAGGGTTTGCGTTGATTATCTCTGCCTGAATTCTTTTGTCTGTTCTGTCTGATTGAACAGGGAAATGAACAGGGAAAAGGTGAAGGATTAATTCTCATCTGTTTCCCTCCGATGCTATACTAATAGGATTTATGATCTGGAGGGCCAGAAAATTGAAACACCGGTTATGTATTGTTCTTCTGATTATTGGACTCACAGGATTCTGTTGGGTACAAGATTTCCAAGCTTCTGCGTGGGCTTCACCCGGTGCGGATGTCTTTCAAGGCTTCACCAGACACATCGGCGCGCAAATTGAAAAAGATAAGCGGGAGTTTTCTCTCGCCGATACCTGTACAATCTGGTTTTATAAACAAATTGGCCAAAAGCCCCCTCGGCCTGAGGTCGAGAAGATCCACTTCTTTCCACTCGGGCAGACGGAGCCTGATGTAGATTGCGTCAAGTTGTTCCCGGAGGGATTGGAACAGGCCAGACAGGCTTTCGGGCAGGCGCAACAGCTTCTCTCCCTCAGCCTCACCTTTTTTCAAATGGCCCTGGTGGGAGATGGCGATGACAACCAGGAATATAGTTCAGATGAAATTCAGGATGTCCTCGAATCCTTCGGGCTCCCATTTCACGAGGGACAACCCTTGGGAAGCTACATGGGAAATCTGACGGGGCTGTTCGATACCATCCGGAGGGAAGTGCAGTTCAACGTTCTGATGGAGGGCATGCAAATTTTGATGAATAAGGGTTATCGTTTTACCGGGGCTGATGAAACGGCATTGAATCAGGAATTAAATTGACTCCAACGCAATTTGAGGCATCCTAGGGCATTCGTTCCAATGCCTCACGTGAGCGGCTGCGCACCGTTTGATCCCAGTCTTCCTTCATCTTCTCTTCCAATTTCGCTTTGGCTTCCTGGGCCCGCATGCGACCCAGGGCTAATGCGGCACAGGCTCGCACATGGGCATGATCATCTTCCAATGCACGAATCAATAAGGGGATCGAGGGTTGATGTTTCAAGATTCCGAGGTAACTGGCTGCCATTCCCCGTATGCGATGCTGTTTGTCACCGAGCGCGGTCTTCAGAGTCCAAATAAAGAGTTCCGCCATCGGCTCGGCGACGGCCTCCAATCCTTCCGGTTCAAATTGGTTTACTTCAATGAGCGTAAACGCGAGATCTCGGCGTTTTTGGGGCGACGGTTCTTTTTGAAAGCGTTGCAGGATCCGATCCCGGAGTTGAAGGCGTTCTTTGCGGGCGCGCCATTTTCTCATGCCGATCCAAAGGCCACCTCCCATCGCGATGATGACTCCAAGTATGGGAACGATCTCGTCGGTGATGTAATCCTGGGTATCAAAGTTCAGATGATTCCATATCCATATGCCTGCTACGATCAGCCCCAGGACTAACAGGCCGACAAACGGGTTGATTGACCGGGTCGTTTCGGGTTGATTACTCATGCAAGATTCAGTAAAGAGAGATTTCTTATCTGACGGTCAGGTATTCCGGTGAAAGTCACTATATTAGGCTCAGGAACGAATATTCATCCCACCCGGGCTGCGGCCGGGTATTTATTCCAGACGGACCGGCCTATTCTACTGGATTTTGGTCCGCGAACGCTCTCCAATTTATTACAAACCGGCGTTGATCGCCATACCATCCAACATCTACTTTTTACCCATTACCATGCGGACCATTTCTCGGATTTTATTCCATTTTTCTTTGATGCCGTGTGCTATTCCAGGTTCGTCACCGTCCGTCCCGGCCTGAGCATCCTTGGCCCTCCAGGGACGAAACGGTTATTTCGGACGATCTTTCGCACGTTTCCTAACTTTTCTGATGCGCCTTTTCCGGTGACCCTCAAAGAGGTCCAAGGCCGGTCCTTTGCCATTGGCGAGACACGAGTGACCCCATGGCCCATGACTCATTCCGATCAACAAATTTGCCTGGGATATCGTCTCGAATACCAGGGGCGATCCGTGGCATTTTCCGGGGATGCCGTCGCTTCCCCTCATCTGATTTCCCTCTGCCGGAATGTCGACCTCGCTATTTTGGATTGTTCATTTGCCGCATCTCAACCCGGTGGAGCACATATGCATGCAGAGGAGTGCGGAAAGGTCGCCCGGGAAGCCGGAGTGAAGCGGTTGGTGCTTTCGCATTTCTATCAGGCTGCGGACCGGTCGAATGTGGTTACCCAGGCCCGCCGATTTTTCTCAGGGCCCATACTCAAAGGCAAAGATTTATTGTCACTCACGGTCTAACCTGGTTGGAAACAGGGATAGGGCTAGAGGGAAGAGGGATTCTGCTCGGGGAACGATTCCTCCAGAACTTGGAGCAGGGTCTGTATCCGCACCGTCATGGGGTTCTCTGGTTCCCGCTCATAAATACTCAGCAGGTTTCTGAGCATGCGGGCAAGAATCAGTCTTGTCGGACTCTTTTCCAGAAACTGTGGATCATAGTCCAACCCGGATGCCGTAATAAATTGCTCACAGTCTTGTTCCCGTAAGAATGCTCCACCGTTGAAACAATCCACAAATTGCGGTGTGGATTCTCCTTCAATCTTCACCAGGAAATGTCCGGGCATTCCCACCCCGGCGAGGGGCAACCCCAACCGGTTTCCCACAAACACATAGATGGCCGAGAGAGAGATGGGAATCCCTTGCCGGGATTCGATGACCCGATGCAGGTAGCTATTGTCGGGATCGTGGTAATGGATGCGATTGCCCGAGAATCCCTTGTCTTTAAAGAGGAATGCGCTGAGGAGTCTGGCGCATTTTCCTGGCGGAGTATCTTCGGCATGCCATTTCGTCCTAAATTCTTCAGCCAGGTGATCAAGACACTTTTGATAATGAGGAATATCGACATACGGGTAGGCGACCTTGGCGATGAGGAATGCACCCTGCTCCCAATCAATCTGGCGTGAGCAATGAGCGACGAATGTGCTGAATTCCCCTTTGAGTTGTTCAAAACAAATTTCATCTTTGACAAAGGCCACCCGTGATCCCAAGGCCGTATCTTCCGCGCTGGCCTTCTCCAGAAACGGTAACGCTGAGGGCCCGATACGCACGAACTCCTGTTGGATCGTTTTGGCGACCTGTTCGTTGGGGTCGGACAGCAAACGAAGCAGGGCTTGAATTTTTGTCTCAGAAGGTGAATGCAAGAAGGTTAGTCCTGAGTAGATAACACTGCGCCTTCCGCAACAGTAAGACGTGTCTCAACCAGGGTCATGATGAGACAAAAGCCTTTTTAGCCGACGGAGCGTTTGAACGCGCGGGCTCCCCCATAGAGACACAGGGCGTCAAATACGGCGAGGACCCCCAGTGCGATGGCCACTTGAGGAAGTGCCTGGCTCCAACCGGAAAGAATCAACGGCCGGATAGCATCAATCACCCAGGTCATGGGGTTGAAGAAGGCCAGTGTTTTCATCCACCCCGGCATGGCCGCTAATGGGACCAACGCCGAGCTCAAAAAGATCATCGGGAGCGAGAGGAAACCCAGCACCGAGAAGAAATCTCCGTGACTTTTCACGGAAAAAGCCATGGCCATGGAAATGGCGGTGAGCCCGACACCAAACAGCATGCCGATGACTAAGATGAGGGCGATACCTAAGATTCCGGTTTCCGCGCTTACCCCAAACAAAAAAGCCACTCCCAGGATAACCAGAATTTGCATGGCGGTGATGGCCATCACAAACAGGAACCGACTGAGAATGACCGACGATCGCCGGATGGGGGTGGCCATCAACCGCTCCAGAAACCCGTTTTCTTTGTCAAACAGTAAGTCCACCCCACCAGCCAGGCCGTTGTTAAGCACGGTCATGACGACGACGCCGGCCGCGAGAAAACTCATGTAATTCGGAGCCTGGACAACCTGCACATCGGCTGCCCGCTGAAACAGGTTGCCAAAAAAGATAAGCCAAAACAGCATGGGCTGAATTAGCGTAAACAGCATGCTGAACTTTTCGCGGCTCAATCGCTTGACCCATCGATTGGTCAGGGCAAGCACTTCTTGTATTTGTTCATTCATGGAGAAACCTTTCCAGGACAGTGAAGTTCTACAGGATATGTATTAAGTCGTGGGTTCGGGGGGTTGGTCTTTGAGGGACCGGCCTGTGTGAGCCACAAACACGTCATCCAGCCGTGGCCGATGATATTCGATTCCATCCAATCGACATCCTATTCGATTTGTAGTCTCGAGAATAGCGGGCAGCGCCTTCTCAGGAGCATCTACCCGTATATCAAGCCCCTCTGGAGTGGGACGAATGGCACGCACGAAGGGTAAGCCTTTCAGTGCGGTCGAGAGTTTTTCTACTAACTGAGGTTGTCGATCCCCAAGAGTCAGCCACACGCCATCTCCACCCAAACTGGCCTTTAAATCTTTTGGTGAGCCAATGGCGCGGATTTCCCCCCGGTCAATAATGGCGAGTCGATCACATAGCTGGTCGGCTTCATCCAAATAATTTGTCGTCATCACAATGGTCATCCCCTGCTGGCGCAACTGCCTGAGATATTGCCAGATATTGAGGCGACTCTGGACGTCGAGCCCCAGGGTGGGTTCGTCCAAAAAGAGTACCTTCGGATTCGGCAATAAGCCGCAGGCAATATCCAGCTTGCGTTTCATCCCACCGGAATACCCTTTGGCCACGCGATCGGCATGTTCTTCGAGATCGACCAGTTTTAAGAGTGACGCAATCCTGGTGAGGGCTTCGTCCTTGGGTAGATGATAAAGATCCGCGAGCAACAGCAGATGTTCCCGGCCTGTGAGAAAACGGTCGATGGCTCTTTCTTGCGGCACGTAGCCGATGAGCCGTCGAATCGTATCGGCTTCTTTGACGACATCATGTCCGAAGATGGTTGCGGTCCCCGACGTGGGGCTGAGGGTCGTGATCAAAATT
>JAOUGQ010000499.1 GCA_029865515.1 Nitrospirota bacterium | reverse complement strand
GTGGCCGCCCTCGTTCTCGCTCGCAACCCGGCCCTGCGATGGGACGAGGTGAAAGATCTACTCAAGCGCTCATGCGATCAGATCGATCCCACAGCCGGCAAATATGACACCAACGGGCATAGCACCCTCTATGGCTATGGACGGGTCAATGCCAAGCGCGCGGTAGAATTGGCCG
Source organism: Nitrospirota bacterium (assembly GCA_029865515.1). Classification (GTDB taxonomy): domain Bacteria; phylum Nitrospirota; class Nitrospiria; order Nitrospirales; family UBA8639; genus Nitrospira_E. Next base: position 1,894 of record JAOUGQ010000499.1, on the reverse strand, counting down.
CACCGGCGGCTCCGATTCCCACCACCGTTCATACTTCTGCCGCCATCATTCCCATTCGCGATCTTAAGACTTCACGGCTCTCTGTCCAGGTGGCAGAAACCACCCCGCTCACCTCCGTCAAGATCGGAGTGGATATTGAGCATACCTATATCGGCGATCTGATCATCAAAGTGGTTCCGCCCACATCGACAGGAGTGTCCTCCATTCTGCTCCACAATCGAACCGGAGGCGGCACAGACAATCTCCACACCACCTATGATGTCACCACAACACCAGATCTCATGGCGCTGTCAGGCAAAAATCCAAAGGGAAAATGGTCGCTGACGGTTCAGGATAAGGAGAAGCTGGATACCGGGCGCATCTTACAATTCTCGGTGACCCTCATGTTCTGACGCAGGGGATCCGCTAGGAGAAAGCAGTTGGGCACAAAAATTCACGCTGATATCTAATAAGTTTGGGCCATTTGCGTAATAGTTGAATGCATGTCGTCCAGCCCAGCGGCCACGTTTGTTAAAGCAACCTGGCTTGCACGAAGCGTTATTGAACCTTCCTAATTTGAGGATAATTTATCTACCCCCTCATTATAAGGGGGAATATTTTCTTCAGAATTCCGCGTTCTCCAGTAAAAATTATTTCCCCTCAACGCTCATTTTCCCTTGAGATTCAAATCCCTGATTCGTAAGATTCAGGAGAGCCTGAATATTAACCTCTGTGAGGTAAATTCCCTGGATGGAGCCAGGTAGGGTTTCTTGATTATTGCTGACAAGATGGCCTCCTTAAGCCGGCACTCAGATATAAGGGTGCGGCGTTCCCTCTTGACGAATTTCCCCAGAATTTCCGCATTCCAAAAGGAATTGCAAAGAGGTCTCCCTTGAAAAATTTCCCCCTCCCGTTTTCCGGTTTCTTTCATCCCATCATTTGTAGCCTTTTTCTAGTAGCGGGCGTGGTTGTCTCTCCTTCCCTATCTTTAGGGTTTGAAAAAGTTGAGTACGTTCGGGAGTTTCGCACGGGGCTTCAAGAACCTGTCGACGTCGATCTTGCCGTGAATGGGGATGTCTATGTGTTAGATAAAAAAGCCTCCAAGGTCCTTGTCTTTGATGCTTCCGGGAAACCCAAACTCGATTTTGGGAGACCCGGTTCCGACCCCGGCCAATTGGACGAGCCTAAAGCCATCGCCGTCTCTCCAAAAGGGCAGGTATTCGTGGCGGATACCGACAATGACAGAATTCAGGCCTATGATGCCTCGGGAAAATTTTTATTTCACTTCGGATCTTCCGGCGATCAACCTGGTCAATTGAATGACCCATCCGGATTGGCCATCGATCAATTTGGAATGATCTATGTGGCCGACCGGAACAACCAACGGATCCAAGCCTTTAGTCATCACGGTATTTTTTTGCAGGCCTTTAACCTGGAGGATGCTCCCACAGATATTGCCATTGATCCAGAAGGAAATGTTTTTGCATTGATCCCGGGTAAGCCCGCGATTGTGAAAATTAATTTTCACAATCACAAACGAAATTTTGTCCACCACACCGGCCCAATCCCTGATTTTTTGAGATCGGGAAATGGCATAGCCGTAGACATGCGGGGAGATATGTATGTCACCGAACGCTCTGACGACAGCATTAAAAAAATTGACCCAAATGGAGATTTGCTGGTCGCGTTTGGTTCAGAGGGTGAAGGGCGTGGCCAATTTGATGATCCGGCTGGGATGGCCGCTGATCGGGAGGGAAATATCTATATCGCCGACTCCGATAATCATCGAGTGCAAGTGTTTCATGTAACGGGAAGTCAGAAGCCCGCCATGACAGTTCAAACCCAATCTCCGCCGGCCATCGAGTTTGACTCCCTTCTCAAGGCCGAAGAGGCCATCACAGATCTGTTTTATATC
>JAOUGQ010000498.1 GCA_029865515.1 Nitrospirota bacterium | reverse complement strand
TCAACTAAGAACGATAGAGTCCGCGCAGAGCATGGAAGGGGCCATCCAATTCCGCCTCCAATATAACTCCTGGTGCATTGGGAAGTCCCATTCTGGATAATGAGAACTGATCGTTCACACCGATTTGATTGACACGCAAACTATCATGAGATTGGAACACACAACGAAATCCCATAGAGATGGCCATCTTCACAAGGTCAGGGGTAAATGAACCAGCTGGGAAAACAAATGGCGGACGTGTAATTCCACAATGATCCTGAATGTCACGAAGAGAGGCTTCCATCTCCCATCGGGCTTCTTCCGGAGATAGCAGGGCCATCCAAGGATGTGAAAACGAATGTGCTCCGAATTCGATTCCTCCGTCTTGCATCCTCTGGACCTGATCCCAGGTCAACATTCGATCGTGCGGGATGTCTACCTGGAGTACCCCAGACAGTTCCGTAATGCTCTGCTCTCGCTCAACGCGAGGCATATTCCCAAGAACCTTCCCAACAGTAATTCTTGCGATATTTCGGTCCCTTGGTGATTTCAGTGGCACAGATATTTCCTTGGTCAATATGTGACATAACCTATCAGCTTTTGTTCTTTGAAATAAATACCCAACCTTCTGAGGCCAAGGCAAGTCACCACTCGACACACAACCAGTCACCAGAAACACGGTAGCCGGAACATGGTACTTCTGAAGAATGGGGTATGCGTTCGTGAAATTATCGCGGAATCCATCATCAAAAGTAACGACAGCCGAATTAGGTGGAATTGTTTGGTGTCGTTCGTAACAATCTAGCAGTTCACTAAGGGAAATGAAATGGTAGTGCCGACTCAGGTAGTCAAGCTGCTCGGCTAACCAAGAAGGCCTCAACCCCTGAAGACAGCCTTCATCATCGTCTGTCACCCGATGCCCAAGAAGGATTATTGCACCATTTTTCGGATAGAACTTTCGACTTACCCTTACTATACCCGCACCCACGATGATCTGACTCAATCCCATCCGAGTCAATTCCTTCAAACTCACAATAGCCCTCCAGATGACTTGGCCCCAGATCGACATGCGATCAGGTATCGAACTCTCTCATTCGCACAGGCATTTCGTGCAAAATCTCCCGGCTCAAAAATCCACTCGGAACCCCCTGCCTTTTGCACAAACCTTCCCGCTACCCCGTCTTTTCGCATCTGATCCACCGAATGACTTGCCCCAAAGACTGCTTGTAGTTCATTGACAAGTAGCCGACCATCTGTGGTCTCAAACACATCAACGTCCATGCTTCGAAACCTTCCCTTTTCGGTAACCTCCAGAAGGAAATTAAGATGCCGTTCTTCAGGAACATCCCACTCGACTACTCCGGAACCGCTGTGGAAACCACCAATAGAACCTTTTACATGACCAAAAAATGAATCACCAATCCTCACCAATCGCCATTCTTTGAACACGGAAATGTATTCCTGAAGGAGCACAGCCCCCCATTGTTTGTCTCGCCGATCAAAACCATTAGGTTGAAAACCTTTTTTAAACACCCTCAATACAAATCGCCGAAGTTTATCCCGATCATGGAACAACCGTACCCCGGAAGCCACCGCTCCAAAACTCGCTTTGAACATTATAGGCAAGTCACAAGAAGAAACAAATTGCTGACACTCCTCCGGATCATAGAAGACCCACGTTCGGGGATGGGGAACTCTATTGGCTCTCAGCCAATAGGCCAACCGGCGCTTATCCTCGTAGAACCACATTTCACGTGTGGTGGGAAACACCGTAATTCCCATTTCACGATCAAGAACTTCTATCCGATCCTTAATCATTGAGTTCCAAATACTTAAGTAGGCATCCCCCCACACGAGTATTGCTGCGCAGGAGGATTCCCGTATCTGGTCAAGCCAATCAGATTTCGTAAGATCGATCACCCTAAATGGCACTCCCATTTCTAAGCACGCGGCTACATAACATCCGTGTGCTTGCATAGAATTCTTGATTATTCCGATACGGAAGGGGACACCACTAGAATTATTGTCGCTCGAAAGAATTCCAAAATAAGGAGATATTTCCTCTTTCCACCGCAATTTAAGCGGAGTGAGA
>JAOUGQ010000497.1 GCA_029865515.1 Nitrospirota bacterium | reverse complement strand
CGAGAGAGTCAACCAGGTAACGCCGAACCTCTTTTCTCGCTATCGCACCGCAAAGGATTATGCCAATGCTGATCCAGCGGAATTAGAAGCCTTCATTCGGCCAACTGGATTTTATAAAAATAAAACACGCCATCTTATTGGGTGTGGGCAAGCTCTGGTACAACGTTTTCACGGAAAGGTGCCAGGAACGATGGAGGCCTTGACCTCCCTACCCGGAGTGGGGCGAAAAACGGCCAATGTTATATTAGGGAGTTCTGTGGGAGAGGCGGCTATTGTGGTAGATACCCATGTGAAGCGGGTTGCCAATCGGCTCGGGTTGACGCAAAGCCAGGACCCGAACAAAATTGAAGAGGATCTTCAACGCCTCTTGCCCAAAGCGCAATGGACGATCGGGGCTCAACGCCTCCTACTCCATGGCCGGTATGTGTGTCTGGCCAGAACGCCAAATTGTCCTCATTGTGTGCTCTTTTCAGATTGTGAATGGGAAGGAAAACGAAAGCCAACATGAAAAGTATGACCGGTTTCGGAAAACGGGAATCGCTTTGTCAGGGAACCATGGTCGGGGTTGAAATTCGATCCGTGAATCATCGGTTTTGCGAGATGATGGTGCGCCTGCCTAAGCCTCTCTCTCATATGGAGTTGGCACTCAAAGAGCAAGTCAAGCGTATCTGTGAGCGGGGTCGCATTGAATTGACCGTGACCATGAATGGTGGAGGGTCTGGAACCAATAAAACCCTACAGGTAGATCGCGCCATGGCGAGTCGGTATGTTCAAGGGTTGCGGGATTTGCAAAAGGAATTCAAGCTGAGTGGCACGGTGGATGTGAATGTGGTGGCAGGGTTTCGGGATCTATTTTTCACCAGTGAGGAGTCTGCGGTGATCAAGGATGTGCCCAAGGTCGTTGAGGGATTAGTCCAGCGGGCCTTGACCGATTTAGAAAAAATGCGCAAGAAAGAAGGCACCGCCTTACAAAAAGATCTTTTGCAGCGAGTTGAGATCGTCGAGGGACGGCTTCATGTGGTTCAGCAGAGGATTCCTGGTGCCCTGCAGGCGTCTGTTGATCGTCTGAAAGCGCGTGTCGCCAAGTTATTAGAAGGGGAGCGGGTGAACGAAGATCGAATTGCTCAGGAAATCGCGATGCTAGCGGAACGATCAGACGTGACGGAAGAATCAACACGGCTGACAAGCCATGTGGCACAATTTCGTTCAGCCCTCAAATCCAAGGATCCGGTTGGGAAACGGCTTGATTTTCTCCTTCAAGAAATGGACGGGAAGTCAATACGATGGGATCAAAGGTGAACGATTCCGAGATCTCTACACAAGTGGTGGACTTAAAGAGTGAATTAGAAAAAATCCGTGAACAGGTTCAAAATATTGAATAATCGATCAAACCATGTCGTAACGTCGGAGGACCGGTGTCGTTAACGGGGAAGAAATTGTTATTTGTCGTATCGGGTCCTTCCGGAGTGGGGAAGTCGACGCTCTGCCGGCACATCTTGAAGACGATTCCCGATATTCGTCTCTCGGTCTCCTATACCACCAGGATGCCACGGTCTGGCGAAACGGATGGCAAGGAGTACCGGTTTATTTCGCAAGACGAGTTTCACGCAAAAATTTCCGAGCATGCCTTTGCTGAATACGCCGAAGTCTATGGACGATTATACGGAACACCCTGGAAGGAGTTGGAGCAAGAATCTGATTCGAATACGGATATCTTGTTGGATATTGATGTGCAAGGTGCGCGGCAAGTCATGAAAACTCTTCAGAAATCCGTGACCGTATTCATTTTGCCCCCTTCATTGGAGGTGCTTCAGGCTCGTTTGGTTGCACGAGCGACGGATACACCCGATGAGCAGGAGCGTCGCTTTCAGAAAGCCCAAGATGAGATGCGGAGCTATACGGAATACCAATACACCATTCGCAATGAGACCTTAGAGCAGGCCATCGAGGAACTTCAAGCCGTCATTGTGGCGGAACGCGTTCGAACCACCCATGTCGATCCGGCTCATGTGTTCCGGTAGATGCTGTCTTGAAGGGATCAATTTGTGTAGACTACATACCTGAGCTTGTTTTCATCACA
>JAOUGQ010000173.1 GCA_029865515.1 Nitrospirota bacterium | reverse complement strand
CAGGTTTTACAGTTGTGGAAATGATTGGAGTCCTGGCAATTCTCGCGATTCTTGCCAGTTTCATTACTCCAAATGTCATCAATCAATTGAAGGCCGCAAAACGGGATGCCGAGGATGAGCAATTGGCGATTATTACCAGAGGGATCGAATTATATGTACGGCAAACCCGTTCATTTCCCCCGACGCTGGGGGTACTGAGTCCGGATTATGTCCCTATCGCTCTAGGGCAACTCACCACCAATCCCAACGGGTTTCTCAGGTATTTCTTCGTGCAACCGAACATGAGCGGCTTCACGAACGCCACGGGTTTACTGACCACAGCCTTGGCAGATGCGCGGTTTATCCTTATTACCCATTTAGCCCAAAACGTGAATCCCTCCATCATCACGGATGCGGATTTTGAAACCTGGTGGAACACCGATGAAACGGGAACGCCGGACCTCAAAATTCATCGTGGGCACGTCGGTCACTTGTTTCAGCTTCTGAGCCTTTCTGCCAATGGCGCGGGAGGCAGTTACGCGGTTGATGGCATACCAACCGATTCCGGAGGAGGCACGCTCGTTCCGCATATTCGCTATCACCTCACGGGAACCACCATCGGGTTAGACGAAGCCAATGCGTTTAGTGTTCCCGAAACGCAATTCACCATGACTGCCGAAGCCGGTTTTCAATTTGACCCCGATTGTGCGGCAGGGTCCAAATGGCGAATCATCAGCAGCGGTTGCTATAGCCCATAAGACCATGATCGACATCTTCAAAGAAACCAAACAACCTTCAGGCTTCAGGGCAACGATTCTGGACATGTCCCAGAAAATCCAGAACACCCTGTTGAGTAACAAGCAGCCGATCTTAAGTGTCAGCCTCTTGAACGGACGCTTCAAGGCGTTATCCATCATCAACAATTCCATTCATCTGGGCTGGGAAAAACCGGGTATGGTCGTTTCACCCCACATGCTTCGCCAGGCACTTCAAGAAGCCATTCACCACACTGAATTTTCCGGCACGCAAATCGCAATGATGTTTGAAGACCCTCGTTTTATCAGTCGCACCCTTCAACTCCCTCCCATGTTTCTCACAGACCTCCTCCCCATTCTTGATCGAAAAGTCCAACAGGAAAAAACCTGCGAAGGACCGGCAGCCTGGCGTTATCGGATGGGCCTGGAATCACGCGGAAAATTGAATATCCATCTTGAAATCTGGCCACAGCACTTTATCGACGAAATCGTCCAGATTTGTCAGGATTTTGGATTATCTCTCCGTCAGTTGGCTCCTCTTTCCGCCCTGGCTGAAAATCAACTCAGCACTTTGCCCGTCAAACCCGGGGAAGGCTCGCTACTAGTGACAATGTTAGAAGGGAAAATCATGTTCATAGCCGGGAGAGATGACGGGACGCTGCTCTGGGCTCGACATCTTTTCCCGGTTCAAGACTGGGTTCCGCTCGGAGAACGAGTCGCCACCGAGGCGAATCGGACCATTATGTTTATTACCCAACAAGCGAAGGTGACGATTCCCCATATCTGGTTTTTGGGAGAAGAGGAACGGCTGACTGTCGGGGAAATCCAGCCACACGTGACCACTCCTCTTTTGCCGTTCCCCATCAACCCGGACTGGAAATACTGGCTGTGGGTCGGAGCGACGCTTCCGGTCAACCATCCCAGCAATTTCACACCCAAACAGGTTCTGCAAGCCCCGCTGCGGAATACGCTGACCAAAACCCTCGCTGCCATGATTGCCGTCTTTATAATGCTCGGGGTGGGAACGACAAGCGTCATCGAAGGCTATTTGACCAAACATCACACAGCCGTTCAGACCATAACCGCCCGGGTCACCGCACTCCAGCAGGATCAAGAGCAGTGGAAAAGTCGCCTCATGTCCTTACAAACGAAACGACAATGGGCTCAAGCCGTGAGAGAGACCACTGTTCCGGAATTGGAAGGCCCCTTCCTCAGCTATCTGGGAACCATCATTCCCCCCCAAATTATTCTGCAAAAAGCGTATTTAGAACGGACACAGGACGGCTGGATTATGGAGTTGGACGGCAGTACCTCCACAAATCTGTCGACCACATTACTAGTGGTGCATCAATTCGCTCAACAGCTGGCGGAAGGACCGTATCATGTGACGCTGGATGAGGATTGGCGTGATCAACTCTTGACCCAGACCACCACCACCACTTCCTCCTTCACTTCGGCCACTGACCGGCCACTTCATCGATTCACAATGAAAGGCACCATGTCATGAGGGCGCTTCCGCACATAGATTTGTCTAATCTTCAGAAGCTCAAGGGAATGGGCCTCGTTTTGCTACTTATGGGAACATTAGCCATTGTGGGCTGGGTGAGTATCGACAAACTCTTGACGGTCCAAACGCGCCATTCTCAGATTCAGGATACGATTGGATTGGAACGCCAGGTGTCGCAACTTCGCTCCCATTATCTGCAAGCCAACCCCGATGCTCTTGACACGGACCTGCAACAGGCTGAGAAATTCTTGATTCAAAATTTTACCCATTTGGCCCAATGGGCACAGGGACTTCAAGAAGAAGGCAAACAGTGGAACCTCCTGATGCAGTACCGCATTGTTAACACAGACCGCACCATGTCTCCCATCCACGGGGTGGCATTAGTCCCTTTGGAAATTCAGGTCCATCCTCAAGGGACTCAGAGTGCGTATAGACCCTATCTTCAGTTCATCAAGGCCATTACCCGATCCGGACCAAAAGTCGATATTCGGAATTTGACAGTCATGGGTGACGGACAGAAAGCAACTCACTTAACAATTGGATTGTCGGTATGGATGAAAGCCAGCGATTCCGTCGAGCTTTAAAAAATCCCATGGTCGTCATTGGCCTGGTTCTGATCGCGGGATTCGCCGTGTATTCCAATGTGATGACTGTCACATCCGATACGCCCGGCATCATCTCGGTGGGACTGAATCGCTTGCTTGCCGACCCGGCTCCGCCTCCCGTCATTCGCGCACAACGAATCCATGAAGAGGCGGCGATGCAGTGGATCGATCATCCGGAGCGGGATCCTTTTTCCCCCATCACGGTTGCCTCTCAACCTCCATTGGAATCATCTTCCACGACCACACTGCTACAAGCCATGAAACAACCTCAGTTGCAGAATGGGCTCACCCTCAAAGCCGTCGCGATCGAAGGTCAAGATCGAAGTGCGGTGATCAACCGAACCGTGGTCAATGAAGGTGAAATGATTGAAGGGTATCAGGTCATGTCAATTCAGCCAAACGGGGTGTGGCTGAAACACCAAGGCAGGACCCAATTGTTAACCTTTTCAGAGAAAACGGCTTCATGACCTTCAGCAAGACTCTGGAACAGACAATGCCACAATACCGATTGCCCACCCTTCAAGCATTCACAATCTCCGGGCAACCGCCAAAAAGATCGTATATTCGTTTTTTTGTACGGGTCATCACAAGTCTAACTTTCTTGGGAATCATCAGCATGTGGGGCTGTACCACCACCGATCAGGATGCAGGCACGCCAGGAGTATCTCCAAGTCTTACTCAGCCATCACCGGCAACTTCCCCCAACGGTGAGATTGTGCCGACCGCCATGAAAAACCCTCAGCCCACATTTTCCTTGGAGGATCGGATGTTACTGAGCAGCGCTCTTCCCGAACCTCCGCAGCCATCCGCTCCCTCTTTTGGCCCCTTGTATTCCTTTCGCGCACAGGAGCTGCCGATCATCGACGCGTTAGCCCTTTTCGCTCGCAGTAACCATTTGAATATTGTGGCCGGGCCTGAGATCACCGGACCCGTCACGGTGGATTTTCATCATCTTCCATTGGAACGAGCCATGTCAGCTCTTTTGGAAGCTCATGGCTATTACTGGGAGCACCATCAAGATCTGATCCAAGTCAAGCGGTACAAAACCAAAACATTGAATGTCGATTACATCCGTCTCGTTCGGAGCGGAACCGGAAAGAACCGTGCGCAGCTCAGTTCCGGTTCCAGTGGGGGCACCGGAGGTGGTGCATCCCAGGATACTGGACAAATTACGGTGAACCAGGAGGACGAAATAAAATTCTGGGAGGAATTGGAAAAACAAATTAAGACCCTTATGTCCGAAGAGGGTCGACTTGTGGTCAACCGGCTCTCTGGAACCATTCAGATAACCGATCGATATCAACGAGTTGACGAAATTGACCATTTTCTCAAAAGCGTTCACCAGGCTCTATACCGACAGGTAGAGATCGAAGTGCGGATTTATGAAGTGGCGTTGGATGATCAGTTCAGCCTTGGCATTGATTGGAATAGAATTAATTTCGACGGCACAAATGGGGCCATTACCCTTGCCAACATCATTACCGCCCCGTTCGGAGGTTTCATGGCTAAGGCGGCCACGACCACCATTTCTTTCGAGGATGGCAGTTTTGATGGAGTTCTCCAAGCCCTTGCAGAGCAAGGTGACATTCGGGTGGTCTCTCAACCTCGCGTAGTCACGATGAACAATCAACCGGCTTTGATCAAAGTTGCTACCGATCAAGCCTTCTTCACCTCGACCATTGCGCAAGGGACCGCTGGGTCAGGCAATATTGTTACCGAACAAGCGCGATCCGTCACCGTGGGCTTAGTCCTTTCCGTCACCCCTCAAATCTCCGAAGATGGGTGGATTATGCTGGATGTGACCCCTATTCTTTCCCGACTGCGTGACATTGTGACATCTCCACAAAAAACGGCCACTGCTCCAGTTTTGGATGTCAAGCAATCTTCGGGGTTAGTCAGGTTGAAAGATGGAGAAATGGTCATCATCGGTGGACTCATTCAAGAGGAAAGCACGGAAACTGAACGCAAGGTTCCTCTCTTAGGTGACATTCCTTACCTTGGTCGCTTGTTCAAAGGAACGTACACGGCCAAAAGAAAAAGTGAGCTGGTCATCTTTATCTCCCCTAGGATTATACGAGCCTCATCATGACGACATTAGATCTCAACATCTGCTACGAAGAATTGGGATTCACCGAACCCCCGTTTCGGCTGACACCGGATACGGATTTTTTCTTTCCCGGTAGTCATCACGTGGAAGCCTTGAATCACCTCCAGTTTGGCATTGCCAGTGGCGGACTCACCATGCTGACGGGGGAAGTTGGTTTGGGGAAAACCTTGTTATGTCGGCATTTGCTGCGCCATCCCCCCCGCGGGGTCCGCTTCGCTTACCTCATGAATCCGGATCAGTCCTATGGAGATTTACTGACATCCATTTATGAAGATTTGACCGGAACACTTCCTGAGGATCAGTCCCTTGGTGCCTTGCAACGGGAACTGCCTAAACTGCTCCTTCGTCTCGCCGAAGGAGGGGAGCGGGTTGTCGTGTTGGTGGATGAAGCTCACCGGCTCAGTGGAAAAGTCCTGGAAGGCCTCCGGCTTCTCTCCAATCTGGATACCGAAAAAGACAAGTTGATGTGTCTCCTCCTGGTCGGACAACCTGAATTGGAACAGAAGCTCGCGACTCGAGCCTTTCGACCATTACGCCAACGCATTAGCGTGCGATACCGCCTTGAGCCATTGACCTATCGGGAAACACGCGATTACATCCTCCATCGTTTGCACGTCGCTGATGCCACACACCGCTTCCATCTCGGGACGGGAGTTCTCCGGCTCATTTATTGGTGGAGTGGTGGCGTTCCGCGTCGGATCAATCAGTTGTGCGATCGGGCCTTGTTGGCGGCCTATGCCCAAGGCCGCCATACGGTTGCTCCCCTGATGGTCTGGCGGGCCAGCAAGGAATTCATTCCCTAGTTTGAGGCCAACAGTAGACGAGCAGACCATGAGCATCATCGCAGACACACTCCAGCGATTGCAGCAACAGACCCCTCGTGAGGAGTCTGACGCACCCGAAAACCCCTCCATCGTCATTCCACCCAGAGGCAAAAGAGAGCCGGGCTGGCATACCACGCCATCCCGCTTGAAATTCTGGTTGGCCGGAATCGCTATGGCTATCGGGTTGAGCGGTCTGGGCCTAGCCAGCTACTGGATCGGTTTTAATCTTGATTTCGGAATGTCAACATACGCATCTCCCGGAACCAATCAGAGTATTTCTCCCTCGGTTTCCGCTCCTATTCCGGAAGTTCCGCCTATCGATTCACCATTTTCGGAAGCCATGGAGATGCCTGCTCCCTATTCTGTTCATGTTCAGGATTCTCCATCATTAGCCTCCCAGCAGCCAGAAGGGGAGTCATCAAGAATCCAAGATGCTGCCTCGGCCCAAACACCCAATCCACCGAACACCGACAACCCGCCACCCGCACCGCTTGTGGTCGAAACTCCTGTCTCCTCTGAGGCAGCGGTACAATCGCTTTCAGCCACACCCCGTAAGCCTCAACAGAGAATCGTGCCAATGAATGTCTCTACACCGAATAGTGGAATAAAAATTTCACATCTTCCGGAGAGCGCTGAACCG
>JAOUGQ010000172.1 GCA_029865515.1 Nitrospirota bacterium | reverse complement strand
CAACCGTGATGACACGATAAGAGTTCTTCAAGACATGGACTTGTGGTTGCCACATCAGGCTGGAAAGTGGAAAGGCATGAAGAAAGACCAAGGGTGTGCCTTGACCCTCGTCGGAATAGCCTAACTGGATTTTATTGATGACAGCTTTCAACATGTTTCCCTCTCACGGCTATCCCGTTTTCTCAAGCAAATATCACGGATCATAGCGAACTTTGTATTTGCAGGTGCCTGGTTGGTGGTTATAGCATAACGAGTTAAGAAAGGAAGCAGGCGGTATAACCCCACGATTAGTAGGCAATTGCCATGAAGCACTTTGAGTCGGAAGCACAATCGGATCTCTTTCCCCAACCAGAGGCCTCTTCGGTTCGACACGCTCCCCTGGCAGATCGAATGCGCCCACAAGAGTTTGCGGATTTCCTGGGGCAGGAAGAGATTCTGGCCGAGGGACAACCGCTTCGTCAGGCCATTGAGAAAGACCGTCTTCCCTCGCTCATACTTTGGGGCCCACCTGGCAGCGGAAAGACGACCTTGGCGGGGCTCATCGCCAGAAAGACCCAAGCGGCTTTTGTCCCGTTTTCTGCGGTGTTGAATGGAATTCCGGAATTGCGTGGCTTGCTCAAGACCGCGCAGCAACGGCGAAAAGTTTCGGGACAGCGCACGCTGTTATTCGTGGACGAAATTCATCGGTTCAATAAGGCCCAACAGGATGCCTTTCTCCCCTATGTCGAACGAGGCGATATCACGCTCATCGGGGCCACGACCCAAAATCCTTCCTTTGAAGTCATCGCGCCCCTCCTGTCGCGCTCGATGGTTGTCGTGCTCCAGTCCTTGAGTGAGGAGGCCATGGACCGAATTCTGGATCGCGCGCTCACAGATATGGAGCGAGGGCTTGGATCATCTCAGGTTTCTCTGACGCCATCTGCCCGGCATCTGTTGATTGAATATGGTAATGGCGATGCGCGGTCGATGCTCACGGGGTTGGAATTTGTGGTAGGGGAGTGCGCCCTTGAGGGAACACCCGCGACGATTGACCATCCACAGGTGGAACGGGCACTCAAGAAAAAAACGCTGCGCTACGATCGGGATGGAGAAGAACATTACAATCTGATTTCGGCCTATATCAAAAGTATGCGGGATTCGGATCCGGACGGAGCTCTCTATTGGCTGGCGCGGATGCTCGAGGGCGGAGAAGATCCAAAATTCATCGCCCGCCGCATGATCATTTTTGCTTCGGAAGATATAGGCAACGCCGACCCGCAGGCGTTGCTCATCGCCTCTGCCGTCTTTCGAGCCGTAGAGGTCGTAGGATTGCCGGAGGCACAAATCAATTTGGCTCACGGCACGACCTATCTGGCGACGGCTCCCAAAAGCAACGCCTCCTATGCAGGACTACTGGCAGCGAAAAAGGACGCTAAAGAACATGGCAATCTCGGGGTCCCGTTGCATTTACGGAATGCCGTCACATCGCTGATGAAGGATCTGGCGTATGGAAAAGGGTACCGCTATGCCCATGAGGATCCGAAAAGTGCCAAAGACCAAACCCATCTTCCAGATAAGTTGCAAGGCCGACTCTATTACCGACCCACGGGTTCTTCTACTGCAAATCCTGACTCACAAGAAGATGAAGTTGATGTGAATAATCCCTGGTAACGAATTGCCGGTTTTTTGAGAAAACGAATGTGCTGGAAGATCCAAAAGATACGACTGAAAGGGTGCCACCTGCTATGTGTACTTTGAGGGTCTAATGAAGGAAAGGCGGGCACCTTGGGCGAAAAGGGATCAGGAGATCTGGGATTTTTGGGATTCGAGTTGGGCGCTGAGATCCCCCCATGTGTGCGTGAGGCGGTCCAGGTCGCGTCCCCATCGTTCGCGTTCGTGATGGAGGGCATTCCAACGGGCGTAGTCTTGATAGGTGGCCGGGTCGGCGAGTTCCACATCCCGAGCTTTGAGCTGTTCTTCGAGCTGACCAATCTCTTTCTCCATGTTGGCCACTTGCTTTTCCAACCGGGCAATGCTTTTTGAGAGATCTCGTCGAGATGGAGTGACAGGAGCGGTATTGGTGGTCGTCGTTGTCCGATTGGTCGAGTGCTCGGTTGTGGGTCTTTCCTTTGGGTGATTTTCTTTTTTCTTCGATTTTTTCTTATCGACTGTGGTTTCCGGTGGAGCCTGATCCTCCAGTTCCTTGGCGCGTTTCCAGAGATAATATTCATAGTCGCCGATATAATCCCTGGCCCGCCCTTCATCAATTTCCACGACGCGCGTGGCCACCCTCATAAGAAACGTGGGGTCGTGCGAGATGAAGACCATGGTGCCTGGAAATTGCACGAGTGCGTCCGTCAACATATCGACGGATGTGGGGTCGAGATGATTGGTGGGCTCGTCTAGGAGCAAAGTATTCGCCGGCTCGACTAGCATGCGGGCTAAGGCGACCCGATTACGTTCCCCGCCGCTCAAGGCTTTGATGGGTTTTTTCTGGTCGTCTCCTGAAAATAAAAAGGCTCCGGCTAATCCTCGCAGGAAGTTTCGTTCAGCCATGGGCGCGGCTTCTTCCAGTGAATCCAAAATGGAATGTTCAGACTTTAAGATTTCGGCCTGGTGTTGAGCAAAGTAGTGCAGAGTGACACCGTGACCTAAAATTCTGGACCCTTTTTCGAATTCCAATACCCCGGCCAGGATTTTGAGGAGCGTAGATTTTCCAGCTCCATTTTCCCCCACTAATGCGACGCGTTGGCCCCGTTCGACCGAAAAATCCAAGCCATCATAAATGATCTTTTCGCCGTAGCGTTTGCCAATGCCACGCAGTTCGAAGACGTCCTTTCCGCTGGCCGGGGGGTCCGGGAATTTAAATCGCAGACGTTTCGTGTCCCGCTGCAACTCAATGCGTTTCACTTTTTCAAGTTGTTTGATGCGGGACTGCACCTGGCTGGCTTTGTTGGCCTGATATCGGAACCGGTCGACGAAATTTTGGACTCGTGCAATTTCTTTGGTTTGTCGGTTGGCGGCGGCCTCTTCCTGGGCATCCCGCTCTGCACGGAGTTTTTGAAAACGCGTGTAGTTGCCGCGGTATTCCTGCAAGGTGTGGTTGCGGACTTCCCAAATGTGGGTGACCATGTTGTCTAAAAAGGCAATATCATGGCTGATGATCAAGAGCGTGAAATTCGAAGAGAGCAGAAAGGATTCCAGCCACCGCTGCGTGGGTTTGTCGAGGTGGTTGGTCGGTTCATCCAGCATGAGCACATCGGGGGCGGACAGAAGTAAATGGGCTAAGGCCACCCGCATGCGATATCCACCGGACAGGGTTTCAATTTTCCGGTCCCAATCCGTTTCGTGAAACCCTAAACCGGAAAGAATCCGTTTGGCTTCGTGATCCGGAAATTGATTCCGGTGTGTGGCGTCTAAAATGGTATTGCCGGGTAAGGACTCCAGTTCCTGCGGCAGGTACCCTATGCGAAGAAATGGACGTTTTCGGATCCTCCCGCTTTCGATTTCTTCTTCATTGAGGATCATGCGCATTAGGGAGGTTTTGCCTGATCCATTGGGACCCACCAGTCCCACCCGTGTATGGGGTTTGAGGTGGGCTGAGGCCTCAATGAAAAGGGGTTTGGTGGGGTAGCTTTTGGAAATTTGTTCAATATGCAACATGCGGAAACACCATCCAATATGTGAGATGAAACCTGAACCCAAACCCCTTTGTCGTGGTTAAGAAGACGGAAAGGAGGGAGATTAATTGGTGGAGCTGGCCGGGATTGAACCGGCGACCTCGTGAATGCCATTCACGCGCGCTCCCAACTGCGCTACAGCCCCACACCGAAAATGATGCTATCACGCGATTGGGGTCCGGTCAAGAAAATCAGATACAAGAAAGGCTGTGCCCCCTCGTTGACAAATTATGGCCTGAGACCTACGATTCACGCTTGGAGCTCTGGCTGACTCACTGGCAGGGTTTTTTTTTGTCCTGTCTTTTTAAGTTGTGCGTGTGGAGGAAATTATGGCCGCGTTGGTTGTCGTCGGTTCCCAATGGGGAGATGAAGGAAAAGGGAAGATTGTGGATCTTCTGGCGAAGGATGCGGATGTGATTGTCCGCTATCAGGGAGGATCCAATGCGGGCCATACGGTCATTACCGATAAAGGCACGTTTATCTTTCATTTGATCCCCTCCGGTATTCTTTATCGGGGAAAAGTGTGTGCGTTAGGTAATGGCGTGGCCATTGATCCGGGCGGGTTGATCGAGGAGTTGGATCGGTTGAAAGTCAATGGGATTCCGGTGGGAAAGCGCTTTGTGATCAGCAATCGGGCGCATGTCATCATGCCCTATCACAAAGCCATCGATAAGGCGGCAGAGCAAGCCAAAGGAGTGCGGCGAATCGGCACGACCGGTCGGGGCATTGGCCCGGCCTATGTGGATAAAATGGCGCGAGTCGGCATTCGCATGGGAGATTTGCTGAATCCGGAAATCTTGCAACAAAAGATCCAGGAAAACCTGGTTGAAATTAATGCATTCTTAGAGCGCATTTACAATACGGATGGCTTTACCGTCGAGAAAATTTTCAAAGACTATCAGGCCTATGGTGAGCGGCTTCGCCCTCATATTACGGATGTGTCTCTTGTTCTGGAACGGGCCTTCGCCCGGGGGCAGCACGTCTTGTTTGAAGGGGCGCAAGGGACTCATTTGGATGTCGATTTTGGGACTTATCCCTACGTGACCTCTTCAAGCTCCTGCTCAGGAGGGGCTTGCACTGGAAGCGGGGTAGGGCCCACAACCATCAATGGAGTTCTAGGGGTGACGAAGGCTTATACGACTCGAGTGGGTGGAGGGCCGTTCACGACGGAATTGACTGATGAAATCGGTCAATTGCTTATGACGCGCGGGAACGAATATGGATCGACAACGGGGCGCGCCCGCCGATGTGGCTGGCTGGACATGGTCTTGTTGCGGTATGCCGTTAGGATCAACGGACTGACCTCGCTGGCCATCACGAAGCTGGATGTGCTGGATGGCTTTAAAGAATTGAAAATTTGTACGGGATATCGATATCAGGGCAAACTGCACAAGGAGATGCCAGCCGATTTACAAGTGTTGGCCGGTTGTGAACCGGTGTATGAACGATGGAAGGGCTGGACGACCGACACTACCGGTCTGAAATCGTATCGGGCATTGCCTCCTGCCGCTAAGCGCTATTTGGCGCGGGTTGAGGAATTAACCGGATGTCGAATTGATATGATTTCCACCGGGTCCAAGCGGGAAGACACGATTATTGTACGAAATCCACTGATCCGTTCCGGCAAACGCTAGAGTCCTCACCGGTTCTTTTTTAATTTTTCCGTGGTAAGTTTGACAACACCGGAATCCATTGTTAGCATCGCGACCCGGTGAGCCGCTAGCTCAGTTGGTAGAGCATCGCCCTTTTAAGGCGAGGGCCGTGCGTTCGAGTCGCACGCGGCTCACCATAAATATCAAGAGGTTGTGCATCCTCTCCTTCCCCTGCTATTTGGTCAGTCACGGTTTTAGTCACGGTTCCATCTGAAATTTGCCCCTTAAAGGCTGTTAACCCTTCCACGGCACTCCAGAGGTGGGTTGGGCTGAGGTGGGCATACCGAGACAACATGGCCGGAGACTTCCAGCCTCCCAAAGCCATCAAGGTCCGGTCATTGGCACCTTGCATCGCCAACCGACTGGCAAAGGTATGCCGGAGGTCATGAAACCGAAAAGGAGCCAATTTTGAGGCATCTACGGCTTTCTCGAAGGCTCTCCTGAGATAACGGGCATCCAGGGGAAAGATTCGGTCATGAAAGGCACCAGTTGACGATTTCTGGGTAGCGGAAAGTAACCCCTGGACGGTGGAATTCATTGGAACCCGCCGAGGATCACCTGTCTTCGTTTCCCGAATCGTCAGGATGCCTGTGTTCCAATCAACGTCAGCCCACGTCAGTCGGAGTAATTCGCCCTGCCTGCATCCAGTGTTCACGGCCACAACCACGATGGGCCGATATTTTTCTGGAAGGTGTTCCAACAAGGTTGTCTCCTGTTCAGCGGTCAGGTAACGAACGAGCACATTATTGACCTTGGGCGGTTTCACCCTAGTTGCGGGGTTTTCTTTTAAGAGTCCCAATCGTCGGGCATCATTCAAGGCAGCTTTGACTACTCCAAAAAATCGGAGAATAGTTCCTGACTGATATTTCTCATCGGCCAATGCCGTCAAGACTTTTTCGATATGCCGTGGGCCGATCTTGTTAATATCCAGGTCTCCCAACTCCGCAATCCAGCGGTCAATTCGTGACTTATCATCCCCTTTCCGCTTTCGGCGAGCGTCAATCCTGGTGATGTAATCATTCGCCACATCACGAAAGGGAATGGTCTTAGGCTTCTCGAAGTATCGCCCGGAAAGCTGTTCACTTTTCATCCGGCCATAGAGGGCTTTTGCCTCACTCT
>JAOUGQ010000496.1 GCA_029865515.1 Nitrospirota bacterium | reverse complement strand
ATTTGCTTTTTTGATAAGGTCGGGATGGGTGTTGAGAGCGGCCAGGATGGATTCGGATGAATCGGATCCTTTTTGTACAAATCCCAGGGTATACAAACCTTCAGATGTCGGGCCGTTCACAATTTGCCCGCCCAATTCCTGAACCAGCCTACGAATTTGGATTTCCTGCGCCGTTTCGACGAATTCAACCTGAATTTTTATAAGAGGGATTACTGGAGTCCCCTGTGGAATGCCCCGGTCGATGATCGGACCCTGACGTGGGGCAACCTGACTTTCTGGTCCTCCAGTGACTGAAAACAAGAGGACCGCCTGTCCGACAATCAAGAGACTGGCCAGAACCGGAACCCATCGGATTTCAAATAGAGAACGAAAGGTCTTTTCAATCGATTCCCACCAGGAAGCTTCGCTTTCGATGCGCATTGCTTTTGGCGTTGTCTGGGTTTCCTGGTGAATGCGACTCATCACCTTGGCAAATGCTGCCGGAGATGGCCCTGGACGTTTTTGTATGGCGGATTTTAACGCGGTTTGCATGGTCTTAACCTCCTGGAGTTCCTGCTGGCAGGCCTGGCATGACTGCAAATGCTGGTCAACCTGTTGGTGCTCCTCCGGGGTGAGCGTGTGGCTGACGTAGGCCGGGAGTAGCGTCGCTTCGATATGTACTGGTTGTTCCGATTCCATATGACTCTTAAATATTCTCCTCGGTCACTCCCTGGTGCTGGAGATTTTTTTTGAGCTGTTGTTTGGCATAGTACACCCGGGTTTTGACGGTATTCACCGGGATACCTAATGATTCGGCAATTTCCGGATAAGAGAGTTCTTCATAAAAGGCCATATGCAAAATCTCCCGGTGGTCCGGTGATAAGGTCGTTAATGCCTGATTCGTAAGGAGGGCCATCCGTTTTTGTTGCATATCTTCCAGCGGGTTCTCACTGGACTCCGCGGTTTCGACGATATCTTCCAGCGGCATGCCGCCGCGTTGCTGGCTGGTGACCTTGCGCAGGGCATCCACGGCCTTATGGTGGGCAATACCAAAAATCCAGGTGGAGACTTTGGATTGTCCTTTGAAGGAACTGAGGCCTTTCCATATGGCCACCATGACTTCCACCAGGGTTTCCTCAGCTAATGTCGCCTCATTCATAATCGTCATGAGGTACTGAAAGACCCGTTTTTCATATCGTTGATAGAGGACAGCAAATGCCTCTTCATTGTTCGGGACGCAAACCTTAATCAGGTCTGAATCCGTGAGGTCTTGCCAGTTTGTCGAGCTCATGGGGCTGGCGGTTCAATCTCAGGTGGAAATCGAGCGGGTACGCTCCTTGTCGGGAGACGGGAAGAGACTAGGCCATGGACATTTGGCCCTCTAGCATAGGGGAGGGGGCGTAAGAAGACAATAGGGGAAAGCCTGGTGGGTGGGCATTTTCCTGAGTTTTTCAGTGCAGATGCAGATCATGCGCATAATTCCACCCCCTCTTTATATAATGTAAGAATTCAGTGATGGTGAACGGCCGATGTGTTGACTCTCACGCCGGTTGTTGAACCTTTTTGGGGAGGACACAGACATACCCAACAACAAAAGGTTGAGAGATGACACAACAACCGATAGACTATTTAACCATCACCGGCAGACTTGATAAGAGGTTTACTATGAAAACGCGCTTATTTTTCCCTATCCCGGTTTTTCTTCTGATTGTCGCCATGTTTCTTGGACACACGTTGCTGGCGACCCTGCCCCCGGCTTTTGGAGCAGGCGCTCCTTCCGTTCGGAGAGCTCTCTTGATCGGGATTGGGAAATATCAGGTATTGCCACGGCTCCCAGGGTCCAAAAATGATATTGACTTGGTACATCAGGTTTTGGTGTCCCAGTATGGGTTTTCCGAACAGAATATCCATATGGTCCAAGATGAAGCGGCAACCCGTGAGGGAATGTTGGCGGCTTTCAATCAGATTATTAAAGAAGCGGGTCCCAATGATGTCGTCTACATTCATTATTCAGGGCATGGATCGCAAGTCCAGGATTTGAATGGGGATGAACCCGATGATCAACTGGATGAGACGATTGTCCCGGCTGATGGGCGGACCGAAGGTGTTCCC
>JAOUGQ010000495.1 GCA_029865515.1 Nitrospirota bacterium | reverse complement strand
CAGTCCTAAAAGACTTAACCAATAGATGGTGATGAGTAATAAGCCTTCCATAATTTTCCTTTCTATCCGGTCAGTCGTTTGTGACCTGTTCTTGGTTCAAAAGAAAAGCAACCTTGGTGCCACATGGTTTCTGGCGGTCACAGGCCAGCCATCAACAATCTAACCGCTTGTATTTTTGGAAAAAAAGAAAGAGGGCGGTAAGTGCAGGTATAAGAAATTTCAGGTCGGTGTTATATGGGGAAGTATCGAGATGGATACAAACTGTTATCAAGAAATGCGTGCAATAACAGTAGGACTTAAATACAAAAACATATTGTCCGTTATTAATCTGTGTCTTTTAGGCAGTTCAAAGAAGAAGGGTCGATGTAGAACATCCTCACTCGCAGGATGCCATTTCATTGAACCTGTTCATTGCGAGGACTCATAAAGGGGAACCCGATCTTTGGTATCTGATCATACTTTTTAAAAGTGTCCGTCGAGGCGTTTCAGGTGAGCCCTTGTTTGGACCATGGCTTTGGCGCCCGCCACTATAATTTGAGGCCTTCGACTCACCCAATTTTCAACCCACCCGGCCTTCAATCCACTCATCGACTCATCGCGGTCCCCCCAATAGAAGGGATCAAGCAGGAGTTATTTGACCACTCCCGGGGGCTTGTTCTGCACTGAAGGGGGTTTGCCCTGGATTGGCTGCACTTTGTGCTGGAGGCTTCCGGCCGGTTTGTTCTGGAGGCTCTCAATCTTTCCCTGCCTAGCGTTGCCGATCCCTTTAACCTGATTGATTTCCTTCCCCTGCAATATCGGACTTATTTTTTCCTGTTTCGATTCGATTTGGTCCGGCGGTGATGCCGCAAATAAATCCGGTACGTTGACTCCCACCGACATGCCCAACATCGTCAATGCAGCCGCAACCGCCACTGGGGTAGCACTTCCAGGTTTCTTTTCATCTCTCCGTTCCATAAATTCCTCCCGGTTAAATGTTATTCATTATGCAGCCATTCTTCGACAACTTGAATATGCAGGTCCATTTTTTCGTTCACATTTGACGGAATGGGCACCCCCTGGTCTGCGCAAAAACGCCCGACGATCTGATCCATATCAAGCATGACGGAAATTTCCTGATCCTGTCCTTGAACGAATCCCTCAATCAGCTCCTCCACATGCTGTTGTGCCTTGGCATCATGGATCGTCTTCGTAAGCAGTACATGTGACATTTGCCCGACCAATTCAACATACCGGTCGACCGCCTCAATAAAAGGCTGTGCTCCCTGTGTGGTCAGAAACTCTTCCACGGTTCCATCGGTGCTATATTCTCCTTCTGATTCTGGATGCGGGGCGGTCTCGGAAAACCATTCTTCCGCCTCTGCCGTGACCTGTCGTCCCAGGGGATACAATCGGCACACCAACGGTCGATCGGAATGGACGCCACATCCCTGGGAGGTTAAGAAGATACAGGCTCCGTCGTTCTGTTGCTTTACCGCCGTTCCGTTAGCCGCCGTATAGTGGGAAAGAAATTCCGTGGTGCTGATCCCCCGATTCTGCGCCAGCCGGGCCACCTCATAGGGATTGAGGTGAATAATCTTGTGATAGCAGCACCGGCCACAGGCATGACAGGCGTATGAAAAGGTGCTGTCCCTTTCATAACGAACACCCTGTGGTCGGACGACCGGAAGACTTTTCATCCCTTCTGTTTCCTATTTCCCATCACCGTGTTGCAGGAGGTCTGGAAACTGTAAACCTCGCCATGCCATAAAATCCAGATGTTCTCCCTTCCCTACCACCTACTGATCAGTCCGCCCGGGTCGAACACAACACGCGGCCCTGCGCAGAAAAATTCGAGTCTGACCCTCATTTGGGTTCTTTGTCCGAATCGTGTTCATACAAGCGATATCTATAGCCCAGTAGAACCATGTATGGAACTGAGAACACTGTATTGACGAACCCTCTCAATTGGGTTGCTTCCTCCTGCCGCCTATCGAATTGGTACGCCTGGAAGTGAAGGGGGCTTCAACCCTGTTGAGGGACGAAGGTTTTGTATCCCAGGCGTGGTTATCGCCGAGAATGCTGTAATACCGTTGGAACTGATTGATAAAAATTG
>JAOUGQ010000171.1 GCA_029865515.1 Nitrospirota bacterium | reverse complement strand
TCACTGGAGGCTATCTGAGTTTTCAGGGAAAATAGATAATCATGCCACATTTATCCCTGTGGAAATTTTGTTCCCTTACTGCGTTAACCCATTAACTGTTAAGGATTAACGACTCTTTATCATTCCTATCCTTATGCACACTCTTCTTCGGTAAACCTACGGAAATCGTTCTATTTTTCTTTTTCTCGTGTGAGTACTCAAGATGGTGTTGATTTTGCTATGGTTCCTCATGAGGAGATTAGAGCCTGCTTTTTTGGGGCAAAACACCCCAGAAGCAGTCCTGAGAGTGCGGGAATTTTCCCCCCATCCAACAGAAAGACCATTTTGGGGAAAATTTCGGCTTCCATCCAAGTATAGAATTTCACCCTTGTTTCCAAATGTGGAGGGTTTCACAATGAACCGTTTTTTACGCCTGGTCCCTAAACGGCAGTTGATGCTTCTCGCTTTTGCCCTGAGTGTTTTCGTGCCTTTTGTATTTCCAACTTTTCTCTTGGCGTCAGATGCGCAAGAGGCGGAGTCGCTCATCAAAACGAACTGCTCCACGTGCCATAAGTTCCAAGGGGAGGGGGAGAGCCGTTTCAATTTGAAAGCTCCGGATCTGATGTGGGGTGGCAGCAAATATCAACGGGATTGGCTGATTCGATGGCTGACAGGGAAAGAACCGATGCTGTATGCCAAAAGTTATCGTTGGGATCAAGGGCAAGAGCCGGATGTGCACATTGCCGTGACTCCCGCGCAAGCCAGTGCCCTGGCCGATTATTTTGAAAACCATTTCGTTGATCCCCGAGTGACGGTTGGAGCCTTTGATCTCAATAAAGTCACGAAAAGAGATGTGGAGGTTGGGGCATTCATTTATAAGGAACATGCATGCATCGGCTGCCACACGATTGAAGAAAACGGGCAACTCGTGGGCGGCCCGCAAAGCGCCAATTTGGCTGATTCGGGAAACCGCTATAATGCCGATTGGTTGTTCCGGTTTGGCATCAATCCCCAAGATTTCACGCCCCATAGCGGAGAGTTTTTGGCAGATGCCACTGAGCCACAACTGAGAAGCGTGATTGGGTACTTGATGACCCTCGGAGTAAAAGACTTCCAATACTACGAACCTTGGACCAGCAAAGAGTTTGGACAGGCCAGCCTGGACAGGGGTAAAGTCATCTACAAAGAATATTGTTCACAATGTCATGGCGCTGAAGGCAAAGGGGATGGTCCGGCGGCATCGGGCTTGAACCCCAAGCCCGCTATCCATGCCAACATCGCGTTTGACCAGCTTCCAATGGATTACCTTTACAACGTCGTCAATCACGGCGGACGAAGTGTCGGGAAATCCCCTTCAATGCCCTATTGGGGTCTTACCATTGGACAACAGGGGGTGGCGGATGTGATTGCCTTTTTACGAACCACCTTTAAAGGTGCACCTGGATCTGCCATGAGCGGAACTCCTGGGGCAGGTCCGTCGGGTGTCTGCCCTCAGCCGCGCAAGACCCCTAACGCCCCTGCAGATTTTCGGAAGATGGTGAATCCGCTCGCAGCAACTAAAGCCCATGTGAATGCCGGGAAAAAACTGTTTCATGAAACGGCCCAACCTTTGGCCTGCAAACAATGCCATGGCGAAAAAGGTGATGGGCGGGGGCCATTAGGTGGTGGTTTAGTTCCGCCTCCTCGCAACTTCACCTGTGGCCAGACGATGAATGATCTTCCTGATGGCCAATTGTTCTGGGTTATCAAGAATGGGTCACCGGGAACCGGTATGATGGCCTTCACCGGATTGCCTGACGACCAGGTGTGGCAACTCATTCAATACATCCGGACTTTGGCTCAATGATGATGCTTTTCTTTCTTTTAGCCAGAATTGCATAACCTTCTCCTCCGGGATCAGGAGATTTTGCTCCGGTCCCGTGAGTGACGAGGAAAAAAATTTCTATGTCTCAAAATCCTAAAAATACCCACCGTGATGCTCAAGAAGTTCAAGAGACCATTAGAAAACTTGAGCGTCAAAATGCCCTTATTTTGCAAGCGGCAGGCGAAGGCATCTTTGGCTTGGACCTGGAGGGACGCCATACTTTTGTCAATCCCGCCGCAGCCAAAATGCTTGGCTATGAACCCGAGGAGTTGATTGGCCAACCCAGTCATTCGCTATGGCATCACACGAAAACCGATGGCAGTCCCTACCCCAAAGAAGACTGTCCCATTTATGGGGCGTATAAAGATGGACAGGTTCATCATGGCGACACAGAAGTATTCTGGCGTAAAGATGGCCGGAGTTTTCCGGCCGAATATACCAGTACGCCGATGAGGGATGAGCAAGGAACTCTTGTTGGCGCCGTCGTGACATTTCGAGACATCTCCGAACGAAAAGCGGCCGAACGCGCCATCACGGAACTTCGCCTGCATACCGAGCGAATTCTCACTGCCGCCGGGGAAGGTATTTTTGGTCTTGACCTGAACGGGCGGCATACCTTTGTCAACCCCGCCGCCGCCGCCCTGTTGGGTTATGACCTGCAGGAATTAATTGGACAACCAAGCCATTCCCTCTGGCATCACACCAAGGCTGATGGCAGCTCTTACCCCAAAGAAGATTGTCCCATTTACGGAGCCTACAAGGACGGTCTGGTTCATCAGGGAGATGATGAGATGTTCTGGAGACAAGATGGGACATGCTTCCCGGCTCAGTATACCAGTACCCCAATTTGGGATGACCAGGGAACGTTGGCGGGGGCAGTGGTCACGTTTCAGGACATCACAGAGAAGAAACGCATGGCCACTCAGTTATTAGAGGAAGCCAAATTGGCGGAGGTCACACGAGTCCTTGGAGATATCGGGCACGACATCAAGAATATGTTGATGCCCGTGCTGTCTGGTGCGGATTTATTAAAGGATGAATTGGACGAACAGTTTCCCTCTTTAATCCGGGAAAAGGTCAAAGGCGCGGAGACTTCTTACGCCAACAGCCTGGATCTGGTTCACATGATTGTCACAAATGCCCGACGCATCCAGGACCGTGTGCGGGAAATTGCGGATGCGGTGAAAGGCGTTACCAGTCCTCCACATTTCACACCCTGTCGCATAGGGATTATTGTGGATGGGGTACTGGATACGCTTCGCACATATGCCGCAGAGAAGGGCATCATCCTACAGACCGATGGTCTTGACGCATTACCGGTTATCGATGGAGATGAACGCCGGTTGTTCAACGCCTTTTACAATCTCATTAATAATGCCATCCCTGAAGTTCCCCCTGGTGGAAATGTGACGATCAAAGGATATCCGGGAACGCGTTCCGATACGGTCGAGTTGGCTGTGGCCGATACCGGGCGAGGGATGCCGCCTGAAGTTCGAGATCGCCTCTTTACTGCTCAGGCTATTAGCACCAAAAAGGAAGGAACCGGTCTTGGCACCAAAATTGTGAAAGATGCCATCGATCTCCATCATGGCCACATCACTGTGGAAAGCGAAGAAGGCCGCGGGACAACGTTTCGTCTCGTTCTTCCTCTCTCTCAAATCGCTTCATCTCGAACCAGGCTTGGAATCCCATAGTATGAAAGTATGCTTTGCCTCTTCTGTTATTCGGTGGAGTATATTGAATCCCAGCTTCTTCATTCTCAAAGGAAGTGACCGTCCATCATGTACAATCATTTTGGTGTCCAATTCCTGATAACAAAATCCCAGCGTTGGCTTTCTACCTCTTCCAACAAAAATCCGTCTCCACTTTTCCACCTCTCAACTTTCGAGAACCCCTTTCATGAATTCACGGAATCTTGTCTCCTGCTCACCTTTTTCCTACAATGTTGTTGCTTTAGCCTCTTTTCTTTTCATTCCCATTCTAGGGAGTATGTATGAGGAATTCGTGTTCAGCCTTGATTGTCGGTTGAGCCATGTTCCGTTTGACAACATGAGGAAGGTCCTATCGACCTTCCGTTTCTTCTTGAGTAGTCTAGGGGGAGAAGTCGCATTCTCCTCCTCTTTCTTCTATCGTTTTTCTTGCGACACCTTGTTGCCCTTCATGATTTCTTATCTTTACCTCATTGGCTTGTAAAGAGTGTCGCCAGATTGTGACGTCCCCGGCCTTATCCTTTCACCTTTTCCTCCGACACCTTAGTTCCTAATGGATTTTCACTATTTATTGGCGCTTCTGTCCGGTGGTGTGGTCGGCCTGTTGTTGGGCGCCACAGGGGGAGGCGGAT
The DNA here is from genome assembly GCA_029865515.1 of Nitrospirota bacterium. Classification (GTDB taxonomy): domain Bacteria; phylum Nitrospirota; class Nitrospiria; order Nitrospirales; family UBA8639; genus Nitrospira_E. The sequence goes on along the minus strand of JAOUGQ010000171.1, from coordinate 2,297 downwards.
CACTAGTGGCCATTCCGTTATTGGTCTATGTGGTCGGGGTACCGGTACAAAATGCCACTGCCATGTCGCTTATCGTCGTTGGCTATTCGTCACTCTTTGGAGCATGGAAGGAAAGCCGGCAACAGCGGGTTCATGGTATCTCCGCTCTTTTATTTAGTCTGACCGGGATGATCGGCGCTTGGGTGGGTGCTCAGGGTCACCAACTCGTTCCGGATACTTTAGTCCTCTTTTTATTTGGCAATCTGCTTCTGTTTATTAGCGTGTGGACGTTTTGGAAGAGTTATGAGGGGGAACGCAACGACATTCCGAGCGGGTGCGCAAAGGAGTTTTCCGGGCGCTGCGCGTTGAAGGCCTTAATATTTGGATGGGGCGTGGGGCTATTAACCGGGTTTTTTGGAGTTGGAGGAGGGTTTCTTATTGTTCCCGCACTAATGTTTCTCATGGGGTTTCCCATTCGGTTAGCCATAGGAACCTCGCTTCTCATCATCGCCCTCATTTCCATTGGCGGTGTGATGGGCCATTTGAAGATGGCGCACTTGGATGTGGTGTTAACGGGATTGGTGTTACTCGGCAGTCTTCTCGGATTGATGTATGGATCACAAGTGACTCGATCCATTCCTGCCCATCATTTGAGACGGGGAGTGGCCATCTTAATTGGTGTGATCGGAATGTTATTGATCCTGGTTAATGGCTGGCATTTCTTTCTTTAGTATTCCCCCGTGGACGGCCAGGGAGCGTGTGACTCTGGGGGTGTCCGTCATAAGCTAGCGTAAGTCAGGAGGAAGCCTTTCCCTCCGAAACCGGTTTGAATAATAACATCACATCGCCCAGTTCTAACCGGTGGCTCTTTTGAAAGTCCCAGGGAGAAAGAATCGATCCTTGCCGATATACCCGAAGAAGCACATCCGGTTGTAAATCGAAGGCGTTCTTTCCAACATCCTGTTTGTCGACCGTTCGTTCCTCGATATTGACCTTTCCGCCAGCCGTTAAAAAATCTTCTAGATACTCCGCCAAGTATTGTTGATCCACTGCAGCCGCTAACATATATCCACCATAGGTTGCCGGGGAAATAATGGTTTGTGCCCCGCCCTGGCGAAACAGCTTGACGTTTTCTTCTTCCTTCGCACTGACGATCACCCGGCAGCGTGAATTCAGATGACGGACGGTGAGCAAGATAAGGGCATTCGTATCGTCCCGTCCGGCAGAAATAATGACGGCTTTGGCTTCATTGAGGAACGCACCATATTTCAATAGTCCTTCCTGGGTCGCATCGCCTCTGAGTGCCACCACTCCCAGTTCTCCAGCCATGCGTACCCGTTCTTCACCAGGATCAATGACCAGGATATGATCAGGGTTTGTTCCCTTGGCTAACAGTTCTTTGACCGTCGAGTAGCCAGTATGGCCGAATCCGCAGATGACGATATGGTGATCAAGATGTCTTTGGAGTTTTGCCATGCGAAATACCTCGGTAAATTGTCTGAACGCCAATTGATAGGCCGTCCCTAAAAAAATGACCCAAATAAAGATGCGGACCGGTGTGACCACTAACGCATCAATCAGGCGGGCTCGTGTGGTGACCGGTACAATGTCCCCATAGCCGACTGTGGTCACCGTGACCATCGTGAAATAGATCACATCCGAAAATGATATCTCTCCATCTATTTGATCCTTGAGGCCGTTTCGATCCAACCAGAGCATCCCCGTCAAAAAACAAAACAGCATGCCCACCACTACGATCCGGCTCAGGAGCGTGCGAAACGGATCAAGATCGGTGGGCATGTAGACCACCCGCCTAAAAAAGAGACGGGAGGCCTTTCGGGAAGAATGGGCGCGGAATGAGAATGCCACTTTTTCCTCTCGTTCCCTTTCGAGAACCCGTTACCCTTGTCCCGTTAAGGGCCACATGAAGACTAATAGGGGAAGTGCGACCAGGAGAATTAATAATTCTAAAGGCAACCCCATACGCCAGTAGTCCCCAAATCGATACCCCCCGGGTCCCATGACCAACAGATTGTTTTGATGGCCAATCGGAGTCAAAAACGCACAAGATGCCCCGATAGCCACCGCCATGAGAAAGGTATCCGTATTGACACCAAGGTGCATGGCCACCGCTACGCTCAATGGAGCCATTACCAACGCCGTGGCCGCATTATTCAGTACAGCCGAGAGCGTCATTGTCAACAGCATGATCAGTCCTAAGAGCAGAATAGGGGGAAGCCCCTCCATCGTGTTCACCAGGAATTGAGCCAATAAGGCAATTGCTCCAGTTTGTTCCAGTGCCCGTCCAATAGGAATCA
>JAOUGQ010000170.1 GCA_029865515.1 Nitrospirota bacterium | reverse complement strand
AGGCCGGCTATGGGTTTTCCCCTTTCCATACATGGTCAGTTGGTCATGGCCCCATCGGCGGATTTTCTCGGTGTTGGCTCCAGTGAGGACGGCTATGAGGTGCGTAAGCCCCACAAATCCGCTGACTCCCCGTATCTCTTCAAGGCAGGAGAGGATCGTGCAGGCCGTTTCAATGCCGTCGAAGGTATCCCTGGGTGCTAGACAGTTGTCGCATCCGCCACAGTGTTCGGATTCAACATCTTCTCCAAAATACTGGAGTAATGTGCGACGCCGGCAGGTTGCACATTCGGCATACTGCACCATTTCCTGCAATTGTTTGTGGGCAATCTGCTGTTCCTGGATGGACGGTTTCTCATTGATGAACCGTTGCTGCTTGGCCGTATCTCCAGCGCTGAAGAGCAGCACGCACTCGCTAGGTAAGCCATCGCGTCCGGCCCGGCCGGTCTCTTGATAATAGCTTTCGAGATTTTTTGGCAAATCATAATGAATGACAAACCGTACGTTGGGTTTGTGAATTCCCATGCCGAAGGCAATAGTGGCGCAGATTACCTGCACCTCGTCCCGCAGAAAAAGTTCCTGATGCCGTGTGCGTTCCTCAGCACTCAGGCCTGCATGATAGGGCTGAGCTTTGATGCCATGCGATTGCAATCGCTCCGCGACACGTTCCGTGGTCTTCCGGCTCTGGCAGTAGAGAATCCCGCAGTCCTTGGGATGCGTTCGGAGAAAAGCCAGGACTTGTCCAAATGGATTGTCCTTGGGTTGCACCTGATAGGTCAGATTGGGCCGATTGAAACTGGCCACGTAGCACGCCGGTTCCCGCAATCGCAGGAGTGTCACAATGTCTTTTTGTACCCGCTCCGTGGCGGTGGCGGTGAGTGCGATGATCGGAAGGGCAGGGGCCTGATCTCGAAGTTCCACCAGTCGCCGGTATTCCGGCCGAAAATCATGCCCCCATTCACTGATGCAATGGGCTTCATCAATGGCCAGCAGATTGACCTTCCAATTCTGAAGAAGGCTGAGGTATCCGGGGAGCATGAGCCGTTCCGGCGCAATGTAGAGCAACCGGTAATCACCATGATGAAGGCCCCGCAACCGGGCCTGGGATTCCTGCGCGGTCAGAGAGGAGTTGAGAAAGGTCGCGGCAATGCCATTGGCCCGGAGTCCATCGACTTGATCTTTCATCAGCGCAATGAGCGGGGAGATGACGATGGTCAAGCCCGGTCGGGCCAGCGCGGGCAACTGAAAGCACAGGGATTTCCCTCCTCCCGTTGGCAACAGCGCAACCACATCGCGTTCCGCGAGGACATCCCGGATAATCTCTTCCTGTAAAGGACGAAAGGCGGTGAAGCCAAAATGCTCTTTCAACAGAGAGAGAAGAGGAAATTGTTTTGAGGGGTTCACGTGGGAAGCATTCCTTTGCAATAACTCAGTGTCTGTTGGAAGAACCGTGTGTTGATTGTTCTTCATTATTTGGATAGTGGTAAAAATTGATTCCAGGTATGAATGATTCTGAAAGTATGCCCGACTTTATCCGTAAATATGCGTAGGCCTTACCGGTATGTCACGAGGCGCCTTCCGTGAGAGAAACTCTCTGGTTATGGGGCTTGACCTCATCTTTATCCCGTTCCTAAATCTCCTCTGGTTCATTGGCATTTTTCTCCCCCATTTCAAGACTTCTTTGATGTTTCCGTAATTTGTTTCCCTTTCATCCGATACCTCAAAATCTGACATGTTGCTTTATTCGATTGGATGCAGTCTACATTTGTAAAAAGAAGATTCTCGACATTATGAGAAAATCGGGGGTATTCAGCAAGAATCTCAGGGAAGTGCCGAAAATGAAGAAGGAAGGTTTGGTGTCGTTATGCATGTGGCCGAACGTATACACAATGAAACGCTTGTCTTGATGATTTCAGGGCGAGTGACCTTTTACTCCAGGAAAGTGTTCCAGGCGCTTGTGAAGACGGCCAGATTCTCGGGGGCCAAACATATTATTTTCAATATGCAGGAAGTCACGTTCATGGACAGCGCCGCGTTAGGAGGATTGGTGTTAGCCTACCTTAACTTGAATGAGGCGGATGTGGCCATGAGCGTCGTGGAACCAAGGCAGCCAGTCAAAACCTTACTCGAAGACGTGAATTTCCCCAGTCTGATTCCGACGTATCCCACCGAAGAAATTGCCTTTCAAGCCATCCAGTAGATTTTTGCGGTGCGTTTCTCCCTTTTCATCGTTTAAAATAGGTCGAGTCGATGTTTCTTGTGCCGGAGCTTGAGGATCCTTCCGATGCTTATCCGAGAGGATCAGGATTTTGTATATTGTGGGTAAATTCAGTGTGAGGGTGTGCAAGAAGCCGGCAGGCAAGAAAGACTGTGTTATCCTCATGTGTACCTCCTCAAGGGCTCAAATTCCGATAAGATAAAAGACAAGATGAAGAGGTAAGCCACCCGTCTGAGGTTTGGGCGCTTTCCGTAGAGAAGAATCAGACAACGAATTCTTAGGACAATAGGAATTTTATCATGGCACACCATCCTCTCATGGCGCTCCGAGCGGAGCTGGATCGTCAGCGATTAACCGGTTTTGTGGTGCCCCATACGGATGAATACCAAAATGAATATCTCCCTCCCTGCGCAGAGCGGCTTGCCTGGTTGACGGGTTTTACAGGGTCGGCGGGGACGGCCATTGTTTTCCGCCACAAAGCCGCGGTTTTTGTGGATGGCCGATACACCCTTCAAGTGGCTGAACAAGTTGATGAGACAAGCTTTTTACTTCATAATAGCGGAGAAACTCCGCCCCATGAATGGTTATCGCGCCATGCTACTTCAGCCGATCGAATCGGATATGATCCCTGGCTCCATACTCCACAAGAATTAGAACGGTTTCAGAAAGCATCAGACCGGGCAGGTGCGCAACTCGTCCCCTGTTCACCAAATCCTATCGATCACGTCTGGCATGATCGGCCTCAAAAACCCGTAGGCTTGATCAAGCCTCATTTGCCGGTGTTCTCCGGTCAAAGTTCGCAGAGCAAGCGAGAAACGCTTGTCAGAAAGTTTTCAGAAGACCGGATCGATGCGGCCATCATTTCGGCTCCGGATTCCATTGCCTGGTTGCTGAACATTCGCGGATCGGACGTCCCTCATACTCCATTGCCATTGTGCCAGGCCATTCTCTACGCCACGGGTCGGGTAGCTCTCTTCGTCGATCAGAAAAAAATCAGTCCGGGCTTGCAAGCGCATTTGGGGCCGGACATTTCCCTGGCTCCACCGGAAGAATTTGAACCAGCCTTGCAACAGTTGGGAAAAGACGGGAATCGAGTCCTGTGTGATCCAGCCAAAACCAACTCATGGGTTTTCTCCATTTTAACCCGTGGCGGTGCTCACCTTATCCATAGCGATGATCCCTGTGCATTGCCAAAAGCCTGTAAAAATCCTGTGGAAATAACAGGGGCCTATGCGGCGCATCAACGGGATGGAGTAGCCATGTGCCAATTCCTGGCCTGGCTGGCCCGGGAAGCTTCCAAGGGACACGTCACAGAATTAGAGGCTGCCGAGTACCTGGATGCGTGTCGTCGAAAGCAGGCGATGTGGGAGGATTGCAGCTTTCCTACGATCTCAGGTGCCGGGTCAAATGGCGCCATCGTGCATTATCATTCGACCCCTGAGACGAATCGGCACCTGGAGCCGGGGACATTATATCTGGTGGATTCGGGGGGACAATATTTGGATGGCACGACTGATATCACACGAACTCTGGCTATTGGTTGCCCCTCGGATGAACAGCGTGATCGCTATACCCGCGTGTTACAGGGCCATATTGCTCTGGCTACGGCCAGATTTCCTGAAGGTACAACCGGAAGCCAATTAGATGCGCTGGCCCGTGCACCCTTATGGGCCCAAGGGTTGGATTACGATCATGGCACCGGCCACGGAGTTGGGAGTTTTTTAGGAGTACACGAAGGGCCCCAACGGATTGCCAAAACGGCAAATGCGGTCGCATTGAAGCCGGGGATGATTGTGTCAAATGAACCGGGCTATTACAAAACCGGCGCTTATGGAATTCGCCTGGAAAACTTAGTGGTGGTGGTGAAAGATGAATCGATTAAGGCCTTCACGCGGCCATTTCTCGCCTTTGATACCCTGACGGTTGTGCCGTTTGAGCGAGCCTTAATTGTCACGGAGGTGTTGTCCCTCAAAGAACGTGAATGGGTTGATACCTACCATGCGCGTGTGTGGAAATGTCTGCAATCCGAGGTGGATACGGACACGCGGGCCTGGTTGGAGCAGGTGACGCAACCCATGACCTAAACCTGTCCTATTTTCTTATCCACAAATTGCACAAGAGCTGGAATGGAATCATACATGAAGACCCACAAATCGAATGAAGAGATTATGGAATCCATAAAAAAACAAATGGGCCCAAACCCGGATATCACCAATATCACTGTTAAGGGGCATCTTCTCCAACTCCATGTGACTCAAGCGCTGTTTCATCGGTTATCGGCCGATCGCGAACGAGGACGGAAAATCGTTCTGGTCCTCATGGAACAGATGAAGCGGTTGACCGGATTAACGGATGTTGCGGTGTGGGTGTATTCGGATAATGAAAAGGTGATTGAGGGAACTGTCAAATCGTTTGGTGGGGATAACGTCAACTTCTTGTTTGATTTGTGATACTCGAAAGCCAATCTATTCCGATCCGAGGGATCTTAAGGGAAAGCATGAGTCAGGCCGGCCGAATGTTAGAGAAGGCACATCTCATAGGAACTCGATCTATGAGCTGGGTGTGCCTGTTGGGGCTGTTAAATTATTGCTATAATTCGCTTGTAGTTCCCTATGTCGGAGCTAGAAAACAATACAGAAAACATAGAAGAGTGTTCAAAAAGGCTCGTCCAGCAAGGCCGCAGTCCCTTGGACGGACGGAGCATACGAAGGAGTACGTGAGCACGTCTAAGGAGCGAGAACGCATCGCTAAAAGCATTCCGAAGAGGGCAACACTTATTTTCAACACTCCCCTATTCCTGATTGTTGCCTTCAGGCCAGGAGTCTAGGCTGGGGGGAAGGCCGGTTTTCCAGGCTCCAACCCGTTTCCCCCCGAGGCCGATCGGACAGGACCAGACGCCATCCGGTGTATGATTGATCCGCCATCGGACTCCATCGGCACTGATCCATACCCATACAGGGGAACGTTGAACGTGCTGCTCAGATTCGGATTCCATTCAAGGCCTCGCTGGCGTATTGCTACAGAGTTTTTTTTTCGAAGTCGAAGGGAAAATTAACGAGAGTATTTTGATCCATCACCATTAGGCTTGACAAGTTCCTTGCCGGATATGTCATGGTGGCCCATGCAAAATTCAGACAATTCCTTACCAGCTGTTTCACCACAATCAACCACAGGCCTGGTTGGACAGTACGAATCCGATGTCTCGGTCCTGACTCTCCAAGGCAAGACGGTCATCCTGATCGGCACCGCTCATGTGTCCCAAGAGTCGGTGGATTTGGTAAAACTCGTCATCGAACAGGAGCATCCCGATGGTGTCTGCGTGGAATTGGATGCCAAACGCTTTGAAGCCATCTCGCATCCCAACCGATGGGAATCGTTGGACCTCAAAGAAATCATAAGAAAGCAACAACTCAGCACGCTCATGGTCAATCTCGTGCTGGCCTCCTTCCAAAAGCGGTTGGGAGACAAATTGGGCGTCATTCCTGGCACCGAAATGCTGGAGGCCATTCGTATGGCCGAAAAACATAGCATTCCTGTCACTCTCGGTGACCGGGATGTGCGGGTGACGATGCGCCGGGCCTGGCGCAGCACGCCGTTTTGGCGTAAAAGCATGTTGTTGTCTTCCCTCCTGCTGAGTATCTTCGATACCACGGAAGTCTCTGAGGACGAGATCCGGAATTTAAAAAAGCAGGATGTGCTGTCGGAAATGATGAAGGAATTGGGTGAGGAAGTGCCTACGCTCAAAACGGTGCTTATTGATGAGCGAGATCGCTATTTAGCAAAAAAAATTGTGGATGCCCCTGGGACCAGGCTGGTAGCCGTGGTTGGGGCCGGGCATGTGGAAGGTATCCTCCACACGTTACAAGGACAGGAGCCTGTGGTCTTGGAGGAGTTAGATTATGTCCCTCCTGTCTCTCAGGTGTGGAAAGTGGTGGGTTGGAGTATCCCTGCCTTGATTGTGGGTTCGATTGTGTTTATTGGATGGCAAAAAGGATTAGGGGCTGCCGGGGAAAATGCGTTGTTTTGGATTCTCGCCAATGGCATTCCAAGCGGCATTGGCGGACTGTTGGCCATGGCCCATCCTCTCACCGTGGTCACCGCGTTTCTCGCGGCACCCTTTACCAGTCTCACTCCGGTTATTGGAGTCGGGTATGTGACGGCTTTTGTGCAAGCCTATCTTCAACCCCCTCTGGTGCGAGAGTTTCAAACCGTGGCCGAGGATATTGCCATTCCAGGAAAGTGGTGGAAGAGTCGCCTGCTCCGTGTGTTTTTAGCCTTTCTCCTGCCGACGATCGGGAGC
>JAOUGQ010000169.1 GCA_029865515.1 Nitrospirota bacterium | reverse complement strand
GCCCTCACCTCTCCGGTGTTCAAAACCGTCTTAGGTCTGTGGCTTCAAACCAAGCCGGATCAGGAACAACGGACTCGCTGTCTTTCTTGCCATGCTCCGGCGGTGACCGTGTTTCCACAGCATACCGATCGGATCATTGGTCAGGTGATGAAAGGTGGGAAACAGGTCAAGGTGGAAGGCATTAGTTGTAGTGCCTGTCATCTCATTACGGGTAATCAGGAAAACCCCTATGGCCATCCGACGTTCAAGATTGAAGCCGGGGCAACCCTTTACGGCCCCTACGCCGAACCGGAAGAAAATCTTGTGCATTCTTCTGCTCAAGCGGAAATCTATCGAGGGGCAAATTATTGCGTCTCATGTCATTTCGGGAAGGTGAAAGATGTGACTCGCTCTGACATTCCTGGTGAAATACTGAAGGGCACAATTTGTCAGGATTGTCACATGGAGCGCTCAACGGGGAGTTCGACTTCACAGCGTGGGGCCCTCACCAGACCGATCGGACGACATTGGTTTCAAGGTATTGTTATCCCCGGTATTATGCTGAGTAATAGGAATTTACAGGCTGAATGGTTTTCGAGGGTGGATGTTGAAGCTAAAAAGGTCAAGGGTGGAGTTGAGGGAGAAGTCCTTGTTCGCAATGGCGCCTTGCCGCATACCTTTCCAGGTGGTGACCCGGTCTTGAAGCAATTCTATGTCACGATCACTCTAAAAGATAAAAATGGGCAGGTCATCGATCAATATCAGGAACGATTCGGTCGGACATTTGAGGAACTTCTTCGTGGCCAGATTCCCAGACCGTTCGTCAATGGAGGTACCACGCGACATGTTCCGTTTACTCTTAAATCGCCCCAAGATTCAGAAGATATCCTGATTGAAGCCTCTGTCAGTTACTCTCTTATTCCCGAGCCCTCGAAGGAATTAACCTCACAATTTCTTGAGACCCTGGCTACCGATAAAGATCGAGAGAACGCAGAAAGCATCATTAAAGACTATTCTTCCCCCCGCCTTTTGACGTTTCGTACGATGAATTTATAGCCAGACGGAATTTTTAGCCTTTTTTATGGTGAACCAAAGGATAGTCCATGACCAGAGGGTATGATTCAATAACCAAAATTTTGGAAGGTGTAAGGGGAAGGCTGATCCTGAGCCTGTTGGCATGCCTGTTGTTTTTGGCGACTCCTTTTATACTGGTTGCAGGGGAATCTTCATCAAGCAAAAAACCCTTAGAAAAATCCTTCCCGAGTTCTGAGAAATGCAAACGTTGCCATCTCCGTGTTTTTGAAGAATGGGAAGCATCGGCTCAATCCCGTTCCATCGTCACTGCCCCCTTTCGCGTGACATTGGAACAATTTCTGGCTTCAAGCAATGAAAAAGATCAAGCCATGTGTTTTCGTTGTCACGCCCCGCATATTTTGGAATATGGAGATCTCCTGCCCCGGTTTATCAAGGAAGTCCAATCCAAGGATCCTCAAATGGATGGAGTAGGATGCCCTCAATGCCATCTCATTCAGGATGTGGATATGACATCGCATCCACCGATGCCAACATTTCAATTGGGGACGACTATTTTCGGAGGATATGACAAGGCGGTTCAGAATCTGGCTCATCAATCTCAGAAGCTTGACCTGTATCGAGAGTCAAGGTTCTGTGTGACTTGCCATGATTCACTTCCGGAGACGGCGCAGGTTGCCAAAGGAATGCCCGGTTGGCTTGGCCCATGGGAAAAGACTAAAGCCGAAAGCAGTGGAAAGCCTTGCCAATCGTGTCACATGCCAGAAGCGATAGATGAATCCGCCAATGGGGAAAAAGTCAGGAAAGTGGCCAATCATAGTTTCCCCGGGAGATTTGGAAAGGTCCGCGCTGAAGCTGTCACCCTGGACTTTACCACTTCCGTAAAGGGTGAGACCTCTCAAGTTAACGTGAGTATTAATAGTCTGGTCCCGCATAATTTGCCTTTGCCGCATCCGGGGTGGTCTCGGGTCGTGGTCGATCTTTCCATTTTTGGCAAAAACCTCAAAAAGGTCTACAACGAACAACGGTTTTACGAGCGGGTTTTTGGCAATGGGAAGGGAAAAGAAACGGTCTTTGACTTTGAGGCAAAAAAGGTCTTAAAAGATACGCTTCTCAAACCCGAAGAAGTGCGGGTGGAAGAATTTACCTTTCCCACCCCAAAAGATGCACCTTCCATGGATGTGGTGGTGACCCTTACCTATGCGCCTATCCACGGACCTCAGGATTTTCTCGTAAAGGTTGAGCAAGAGGCGGCCCTTGGGCAAAAAGATAAAGCCTTTCAATCCGTCCAAATTGCTCAAAAGAAAATAAATGTTCTTCTTAAGAAATAGCTGCCTTTTTTTGAGAATTGCCGTTAGGAAGTCACGGCTCCCTGGGATGCAGAGGAAACCAGCTTCGCATACTTTGCCATGACTCCTTTCGTATACCGTGGTGCGGGGGGAGTCCATTTGGCCAAACGGGATTGAATTTCCTGGTCTGAAAGTTCAACATCCAGTCGGCGCGTATTAATGTCTAAATGAATGAGATCCCCGTTTTGAATAGCCGCAATCGGCCCACCTTTCGCGGCTTCGGGGGCGACGTGTCCAGCCATTAAGCCATGAGTGGCTCCTGAAAAGCGTCCGTCTGTCAGAAGGGCGACTGATTCGCCCAATCCCGCACCAACAATGGCACTCGTCACTCCTAACATCTCCCGCATCCCCGGTCCGCCTTGTGGGCCTTCATAGCGTATGACGACAACATCCCCGGCAACGATTCCTCCCTGCTGAACTGCCCGAAAAGCTTCTTCCTCGCAATTAAAGACCTTCGCCGGGCCATGGTGCGCTAATTTGGCATGACCGGCCACTTTGACGACACAGCCGTCCGGGGCGAGATTGCCTTTCAGAATGACAAGGCCCCCGGTTGGCTTAATAGGGTGTGAAGGGGGAAAGAGAACTTTTTGGCCTGGGGTTTCCTTGGCCGAGGAGGCTTCTTCGGCTAAGGTCCGCCCGGTAACCGTGATTTGGTTTCCATGAAGATGGCCAGATTCCAACAGCCATTTTGCCACCAGCGGGGTGCCTCCCGCTTGATATAAATCCGCAGCCATAAAATGACCTCCTGGTTTCAGGTCAGCCAGGAGCGGTACCTGCCGGTTAATGGTGTCAAAATCGTCAATACTCAAGGGTAGCGACATTTCATTTGCGAGGGCTAACAGGTGGAGGACGCCATTGGTAGAACCGCCAGTTGTGGCAATCGCCGCGATGGCATTTTCCAAAGCTGGGCGCGTAATGATATCCCGTGGGCGAAGATCTTGCTTCAGGAGGTTGATCAGAATTTTTCCACAATCCTTGGCCACTTGGTGCTTCTTGGGGTCAAGGGCCGGCACGCCATTGAATCCCATGGGGGAAATTCCTAAAAACTCAAAGGCGATTGACATTGTATTTGCCGTAAATTGTCCACCACAGGCTCCAGCCCCTGGACAGGCCCTTCGTTCTAACTCGATCAGCTCCTCCGTCGTCATTTTCCCCCGAGCATGAGATCCCACGGCCTCAAAGACATCTTGGATCGACACCGGCTTCCCATGGAATTCTCCAGGCATGATGGACCCCCCATAGAGCATGATTGAAGGAAGATTAAGGCGGGCCAGGGCCATCACGCATCCTGGAATGGTTTTGTCGCAACCCGACAAGGCAATGACTCCGTCAAACAAATGCCCTCGAACCACTAATTCAATGGAATCAGCCACCACTTCTCGGCTGATCAGGGAGGCTTTCATGCCTTCCGTTCCCATGCTGATACCGTCTGAGACCACGATCGTGTTGAATTCGATCGGGGTGCCTCCTGCCTCACGAATCCCTTGTTTCACGCTCGTCGCGAGATCGCGGAGATGATAATTACAGGGGGTGACTTCAGACCAGGTATTGGCTACCGCGATGAGGGGCCGGGTAAAGTCGTCGTCGGTCAGGCCGACGGCCCGGAGCATCGCACGAGCGGGGGCACGGTCCGGTCCCTCAGTCAGGGCCAGGCTGTTGTTCTTCAGGGTTTTTGACATGAAAGAGCGCTCCTTCGATCTCAACTGTTTATGGATTGGATATAGAGTTTGTCATTGATTTGATGCCTGAATGTCTCATAACTCTAGGAAAAGGGTCAATGCTAGAGGCACAAAAGATTGGCCAGTATTTGAGCCACAGAGATCAGGATTTTTATCCAAATCTGTAATGGGAGGGAAAAGTGGGGTAGTGAGGATAGCGATAGACCGGCTTTTCAGCCTACAAAGAAAGCGGGTGTGTCGACGTAAAGACCTGGAAAGGCATGCAGCCTTGCCACAGGAATTATTAGGAGGCGAGTTTGTGTGATGTCACTGATTTAATATAGCTCTGCAACCGGAGCCTCCCTCCTGTCCCTGCCGATGCGGGGGTACACAAAAGAAGCCAATAAGGGTTGTTGAAATGATAGGTGTCTCCATGACGGTAGGACTCTAAAAATTGCCGTAATCGGGGTTGCTGCATCCAGGTTGGCAGGGGTGTTGAATCCATGACGCATTGTTGGAGGTATTGCTCCAAGAGTCGATCGTGGCGGATCGAAATGGTATGGGTGCAGGAAATTTCTCGAATGACGGTTATGGTTCCAAGTGTTCCTAGGGCCGCGACCACTGCTTCTGCAGAAAGACAGGGCACAGGAGAAAGGGAACACCCTTGAAAGAAGGCGGGATGCACTTGTGAAAAAAATGCCTCATGTTTTGGGAGCACAATACAAGCTGTCCCCCGAAGAGGGTGGAGGGCTCCAATGAGCCTGGCCAAGGAAGCGTGGAGGGCATGAGGATTTAAGCAAGAGAGTGACTGAATGGCCCACGCCACATCGTAAGAACCTGGGATCAGGATCTCTTCGGCATGCTCTAATGTGGTTTGCCAGGCATTTCTGGGAAAAAATGGCTGATGAAGGGATTGGCCGCAGATGGAGAGACAATAATGGGAAGAGTCCAAGTAATCGTAATGAAGAAGTCCCGTTGTCTGAAGACGGGCCTGCAACATCCTGGGGAATCGGCCGGGTCCACATCCAATGTCTAGCACCTGATAGTCTGCTCCGTGCTCGGGAAACAGTGAATCCCAATTCATGGCGTCCAAGATTTTTGTGTAATCGCTTTCCACAATTGAAAACCAGGATTCGGGATGTAACTCGCCCTTTTGGTAATAGCGAAGAGATCGGACAAGATTCGAGTTGATTGGTTGTTTGGAGGAAGAAGGTTGAGAAGTCACTTTGGTCTGGCTTTTGGTAAGATGCGATGGATACAGACGAATTCTTTAGTCATCACTCCAAGCAAATATGGTACCGGAAACTTTTGGAGGCCGGGAAGGAGAGATATCATGGATTTTCACGAAAATGGAAAGTATGGAAAGGGGATAGTTCTTCCGCAAAATCGGAGAAATTTCCTCAAGAGGGAAAAATCTGCCGGTGGCCTATCGACAAATGGGGCTGGTTTTTTAACCCTTGATTGGCCAGAAAATAACATATGATATGCTGTACCAAGTGATACTCATAAGACTAAAAGAGTGGGGAAGTGGATGAGTCTTTTCATGCACCGGTGTTTCCAGAAGGAATTCCCTGCTTTTTGTTTGACGCTATGGTTAGGGATGGTTCTCCCCTTGGCAGGAATTTCCAGTGTGGTGGGAAGTGAAGAAGACCAGGGGAATCGGTCTCTGGCAAGCTTGGCCTATTGGGAACGGGTTCAGAAGGAGAAGCTCAGTGGTCGATTAGACGGTTTGGATACCGGCTATGGGCCTGGTCGCTCTTTGCTAGTGAATCGTGATGTTTCCCCTCCACGGAATTCGCCTGATTTTTCTTCAGAGAGGACTGGTCCAGCCCTCGTTGGTTCGGTCATGGCTCTCTTGGCAACGTTTGAATCCGCCAATGTTCTCCCTCCGGAAGGGACCTCACAGGCCAACCAACTGATTCATGGCCTCATTCAATTACAGTCGGCCTTGGTCAAATCCCAATCTTCAGCGTTAAATGACTACGTTTCAGCGGCGGTTGACTCCCGTTTTGAAACGGAAAGTGCGGCGCTGTTGCAATCGATTCATCAGAGTGGTCTGACATCCAAGGTGTTAGAGGCCCTTCTGTTCTATGACCAAAAAATGCCAATTTGGGACCAGCCCGCTATTGTTCACATTTTTCAACGTTACAACCTTTCTCGACCAGATTGGCAATTGATTGAACAAATTTTCGACAAAGCCAACGCAGTCTTTCGTGCCAAAAGATCTTCCATTCATGAAGCCTATGAGCAATGGCGATCGCAAATGCCTGGAGGGAGATAATGGGAATATGGGTATTAATTGAGGAAAACGGGTTTCCCGATTTTGGCCGAATGGTAGCACGCCTCGGCAAGTTCCACTGCTCGTAATCCATCTTCTGCGGTAATGGGCATCGGATTCCCTGTCCGAATCGCTTGACAAAAATCCCGTAGCAAGGCAACCAGCGTGGCACTGGGAGGGCAGGGATAGTCAGTTGTCTCGTTGCCTCGGGAAACTCTGCGGACAATGGCGTTCGTCCA